>JAPPDN010000517.1 GCA_028824575.1 Candidatus Poribacteria bacterium
AGGTCGAATGGGTAGATCCACCCGTTGATGATAGGCTCACAGACTATATCATCACAGCGATGGAAATGCTTGATAATGTCGGCATTCCGTGTGAAGGCGTGACCAGCCCAGGTGCCTTCGGAAAACGTCAGGAGGCGGCGTACGCGAAAGCCGTGCTAACTGCCTCTCAACATATCAATAACAACCCACGACCTTTCTATTTTCTTTGGCTCAAACACGATGAACTTCCTGATGTGCCTATCTGGTATGCTGAAAAGGAGAACGGCATCGCAATTGCCAGTATTGTCGCATGTGCTGGCGACTGGTTCGGTGGATGGACAGGCTACGACTTAGGCGACGCTGACCGCTTTATCACGGAAGATTTGCAAGGCGGTCGCTTGCCACCGATTCTGGAAAAAGAACTTCCGTGTGTTCTCGTCGGACATTGGCCCGGGTTCTATTTCAACGGTGAAAAACGTGGGTTTGACATATTGAAGACTGTTAAGGCGAGACTTGACGATTATGATCCGGATGGCACGAAAACGCTTTGGATGAAGACTTCAGAGATTGGGCATTACTGGATGGCACGCGAACTCACCGATATCTCAGTCTCGGAATGGAATGCTTCTTGCCCTCCTGAGAATGGGGAACGAAATGCTTCTTGCCCCCCTGAGAATGGGGAACGAAATGCTTCTTGCCCCCCTGAGAAGGGGGGTAGGGGGGTTACGCGAGAGATTAACCTCTCCACCCAATTCCCAACAGCAAACTTTACACTTGCTATTGATGCACCGATACGTCATGTTCAGGTCAATGGGTGGGACCTGCGCGAAGTGCGTTCCCGCCGCGATTTCCAGAGCGATACATTTCTTGTTGAAGGCAAACAGACGTTCATTGCGTTTGACTTAGAAATTGGTAACACAACTCTTGCATTAGTTCCATAGAAACTTGTTGGCTATTAAACCAATTTCGTTCAGAATTAAACTATAAGTTCGGAGGAATTTAGTTCTCTTGTAGGAGAATTTCCAAATCCTGACCTCTTTCTGTAGGAGCAGGCTTCAGCAGAAAGCGGATAGAAAATCGAAAACTGAATAGTTCCGTATTTTTCTTGCTAACAATTGTAAATTTATGTATAATCTGTATTGTATTTGAAACTTTAGCAGACTACCTGAGAATGGAGGGGAACTTTTGAAGTACTTTACAGTGGTAATTACTACGATATTTTTTATGGTTCTTATAGCAAGTATCTTCGTTTGGTTTGGTTTCCGTTGGTATGAAGAAAATAAGGTGGAAATATCTAAGGACACTCTCGAATCATACGGCTTCGAGGTAATACCTCCTTTACCAAAGTTATCAATAACCCGTGTGTCTTTATTCGACTCTTTTAAGAGAGATATAACGGATGAAGACAAAGAATATCTGACTCCAAATAGCAATGGGTTCATTAAAGTGACTGTCAAAAACGAGGGTGGAACGGCCAAAAATGTCACAATAAATTTTAGATTTCTTGCCCCTGATGACGAGGATGCTGTTAAGTATGGTCAACCTATACTTGATAAACGTAGGAGAGGAGAGAAGTTTAAAGAAGCATCAAAGGACTTGAATTTCGTGGATTCCTTAAGAAAAAAGGGAAAAAAACTTGAATATGAGATACAAGAACTTAAGAAGGAAACAAAGGTAGTTTTCGCAGAAATTGATGTAGGAAATGTGAAATCCCGTTTTGTTTGTGTAAAGGTCGAATTGAGTGAACAAGATAAAGAATCAAGTAAGTTCGATGTGAGGGATTCTGAATACTACGCGTTGTTTATTTACGATCCACCATAGAATATCAGGTTTCACCAATTATTCAGGGCCATTTAGTTTTACAAATTTACTTTATATGTGTGTATATTTTCTTTTGTGGGAGCGAGCTGTGCTCGCGATATTTGAGAAAAAAGTCAACTTGTGTAAACGAAAATCGAAAACTAAATCGTCCTGCCAACACGAATTTATATTGGAACCAGTAGGAGGTAAACAAACGTATGTTGATATGTAGATATATAGCCTTGGTGCTCTTATTTCTTATCTTCGGTTGTAATGGTAAGTTTACTAAGGAAGAATTAGATACGGCTGTAACGAATGCTACCAAAGACATGTATACTCGGAGGCAAGTCAATACAGAAGTAGCGAATGCTACCAAAAATATGTATACTCAGGATCAGGTAGAGGCAAAAGTAGCGAATGCTACCAAAGACATGTATACTCGGAGGCAAGTCAATACAGAAGTAGCGAATGCTACCAAAGACATGTATACTCGGAGGCAAGTCAATACAGAAGTAGCGAATGCTACCAAAGACATGTATACTCGGAGGCAAGTCAATACAGAAGTAGCGAATGCTACCAAAAATATGGTTTCGGAAGCGAACTATAACTCGGTGAGAGATCGATTAAATGAAGCTGAAGTAAAAGTAGCCACATCAAAGGCAGAGCAGACGATTAAACTCGCCAAACAAATCAATTTTTTTGGTTTTGATGAAGAAGCGGGTTCAATTCCGGGCGAGGTAGCTTCTCATCTAAACGCGGCAAAAAGAGAGTTAAAGCAGGCAGAACAAAAATTGAAAAATCGTTATCAAGCAGAAGAATCGGAAAAGCATGCCGCTAAAGCGTTCAAGATGCGTACTGAAATTGTTTATTATTCTCTTATCCGCTATCATTACAGACTTGGTGAGAAGTATAAGGAACGCGGAGAAAGAGAGGAAAAACAGGATGCATACCAAGAAGCGTATGAAATTGCCAAACAACTCTTTGAAAATGGAACCCGAATTAATTCACAATATCCTCTTTTTAATGATATTGCATACCGCCTTGCGAAAATGGGGCTTGATTTTTATGAGGACCAGAGAATTACACCTGCTGAAGAAATATACGAACTCATAAAAAAATATCGTTGGCGAGAGGGACGTGTACAGAAATTGATATCTGACCTTAGGGAAAAAGTAGGAGATTGACTTACTTTTGCCCTCTTTTAGACGGTATCTGCAAAATTCAAGTGTTGTTTCTTCGAGCGTGGCCTTTAGAGAAGCCTTTAAGTCTATTTCAAAGTTGATTTGAGATAGGCTACCCCGTATCGTTTTAATTTTCATTTACATGCATCAATGCACTCTTACGGAATAAGAATACGCCCCCCACTCGCGATAACGGTTGACCCCGTCATATAACTCGATTCCTCGCTTAAGAGGAACGCGATCACATCTGCCATCTCTTCCGGTTCACCGAGCCTACCAAGCGGTGTCGTTGAACGCAGCTGCTCGACCATTTCTGTTGAGACTTCGCCTAACATATCTGTCGCTATTGCACCCGGCGCGACCGAGTTGATACGTATATTGTGGGGTGCAAGCGGACCGCAACACGATTTCGTCAACGAGATAACTCCGGCTTTCGCTGCCGCGTAGGGCAGCTGATTCGGACGGACTGCCAACGCAGCAATTGACGACACATTAACAATACGTCCAAATTGCCGTTCAATCATCCCTTGTTTAACTGCCCATAGCACGTTGAAAGGACCCGTCAGATTAATCGCGACAATCCGATCCCAGTGTTCCGGTGTGAGCTCGTCAAACGTCATATCACCGACAGCCCCCGCATTGTTCACTAACAATTCGATTGAACCGAGTTTTTCCGCCACGGTCGTCACCATTTTGTTTACAGCATCTCTATCGGCAATATCGGCTTGAACACGGATCGCTTCCTGTCCTAAACCGCGAATCTCTTCACAGACGGCTTCCGCTTTACCAACCGCTCGAGAATAGTGGACTGCAACAGTTGCACCTTCACCCGCAAGTTTGAGCGCAGTCGCCTTTCCAATGCCACGGCTTCCGCCGGTTACCAATGCGATCCTTCCCTGAAATTTCATCAAAACTCCTTTCCCTACAAAAGTGCTTGCAGCTGCTGCCAAATATCCTCTGGCACCGGTGTCGTAGCAGCGGCAAAGTTCTGCTCTACTTCTGTCGCATTCTTAGAACCCGTCAGGTTCATTGCAATCCTCGGTTGGCGGAAACAGAATTGGATGGCGAGGTTCAGCACGTTCAGGTTGTTTCCAGTTGCCCACTGATAGAGTTGATGTGCTTTTTCAGCATCATCAGTACCTAAGTGTGCGTTGCTGGCTGATACATCTGGCTCAACGCCTGAAAGCAACCCCATCGCAATAGGACTCCCGTTGATAATTCCAATATCGTTTTCAGCAGCAAGCGGTATCAACCACTCATTTGCGGTTTGACTCAGGAGCGTGTAATCCAAATACGTTAGAATAACATCAACGACACCGGTCTCTATGGCAATTTTGTGGAACTCGTGTTGTCGGACCCCAAGTCCAATAAACTTAATCAGTCCTTCCTCGCGCATCCGCTGAAGTTCATCCAACGCACCACCTTTCGCGACGACAGGGTCCATACTATCTGGGTCATGCACTAAGCAGACATCGAGGTAGTCTGTACCCAGCAACCGAAGGCTATTTTCGACGCTACGGCGCGTGCCTGCGGCACTAAAATCGCCGCGCCATTCAGGATGTGTGCCTGTTTTCGTGGCAAGATAAATTTTCTCACGCCACCCATCAGCGAGTGCAAGTCCTACCCGTCTTTCGCTCTCACCGTAGAGTGGTGCGGTGTCCAGGTAATTGATTCCCAAATCAATCGCTCGGTGTACCGCCTCGACCGCTTCATCGTCAGTAACATCGCCTCTGCCGAGACCTGCGCCCCCCATACCGAGGCATGTGACCTCTAATTCCGTGCGTCCTAACCGCCGCCGAGGTAACGGATTTGCTTGTGTTGACATAATCTTGCCTTTCTTAATAAGCGTGCGTTATAGAATTATTCGCTTTTCTCCTTAAGAATCTCTTGGGTTTCTGTCTCCAAAAAGATAGATGTCAGAGCCCTGCGACATACTCAATTTCCTTTTCGATGCGTGGTCGCAAACGTGGCTTGAGCGAATCAGCGATGACGAGGTCAATCTTCTTCTGAAATAGATCTTCGAGAAAAATACGGAGTTCCATGTACCGATCAAATGACACTTCCTCAAGTTCTACAAGCAGATCAATGTCACTCTCGTCATGAGCCGTGTCCTTAACATAGGATCCGAAAAGCCCAAGCCGTTTCACGCCGTGTTCCCTCAACGTGTTCTGGTGACTAAGAAGCGTCTGTTTAATCTCGCGTTTGGTAAGAATTGTTGTATTCATCTTGTACATTCCGTGTTACGGCACAACCGGATCTGTCTACAATTCTCGGTGCAAATGCCCACGGCGGGCATCGGAGGGGATCACACTCACCCACTGCACCCCTTTAACAACATCGTCCGGAATATGTCCATGCTCAACGCCTTTCGGTGTGACGACCAAATCCCCAGGACCAATGCGGTAGGATTCAGATTGTCCCTCAGACGTTCGCAGCGTTACTGTTGTCGTGCCTTCGGTGAAATACCAATACTCATCGAAATCGTGATAGTGAAGCTCAGTCGGGTTTTCTTTGGAAACAGCGAAAGCTCCAATCGTCGTCATATCTGGGGTATCCAAAACTTTCCCAAGTGTATCCCCGATCCGTTCTCCTTCACCGAGCCGAATAACGCAAAGATTCGTATCCATTAGATTACCCCTATGTCTTTTAGATGTTGCAACGAATCTGCCACGCGTGCTTTGGCTCCAGCTTCGTCAAGGTTTTCGCCTTCAACACCCTCTAATTCCATCGTGAAGGGACCGTAGAAACCGGCATCGTTCAGTGTCTGAAAGACCGCTTTGAAATCGACCACACCTTCACCGAGCGTCGGAAAATGCCACGTGCGATAGCCGCCGTTTGTGTCCTTAAGGTGAACCGCACCGACGTGTGGAACGACCTTCTGGACTTCGCCAACAGCCGTCACATTATGGTTGGAATAATAGACGTTACCCGTATCGAAATTGACACAGATATTCGGATGATTAACCGCTTGCATCGTCTCAAGTGCGATGTCGCCGTTGTGTATCAAATCCGGGTGCGTTTCCAGACAGACCTTAATCCCTGCGGGTGCAGCATTCTCGCCGATAGCGCGGAGTCGATCGTATACGGCATTCCGGTCCGCGTCGCCAGCGTGCGCGCTGACAAATATCACCTTCACACCCATCTTATCGGCAATCTCCAATGTTGGCTGGAAGTCTGAGACAACCGTTTCAGACTGAACGTCGCAACGCCCTAAAAGGCTTGTGGCGGTGAGTCCATGTGCTTTCAAATTTGACTGAACTTCATTGATAGATTCAGCCGAAGGCACACCGATCTCCACGTTGGTCAAACCGATTTCTGCCAAGTGCGTATATGCATCGGCACCAAACTGTCGATAACTGCCTAAGTTACATGCAATAATATTTTCCATTTTTCTCCTATCCATTATGGTATTTTCCGTAGGACTGTGTTGCTCAATAGAATCTCAATTCCCAACAGTAACATTGTCGGTATCAGGAAATGTCCTGCTAATTCTTTGTGAACAATAGCGTTGGTTACTTCAAATTTCGTCTTTTCGAACCTGTCAATTTCTGTATAGACCTGTTTCAGCGATTGGCCGTCTGTCGCGCGGAAATAACTGCCACCTGTTGTACTGGCAATCAGTTTTAGGGTCTTCTCGTCGAGATAGGTTAAAACCTCTCGGTACCGTTTGCCGAAGGTCGTATCGGCGTATGGGATACGCGCGCCGCCTTCTTTTCCCATGCCGATGGTATAAACCTTAATACCGAAAGATTCCGCAACGGCTGCTGCTGTTTCAGGGGCAATGCTGCCAGCGTTGTTCTCACCATCGGTCAGGAGGATAACGATCTTCGTTTTCGATTGCGAAACGCGTAACCGATGTGTGGCAGTCGCGAGTGCATCACCAATAGCCGTTCCATCTTCCAGCTGCCCAAGTTTTACATCGCTGAGTAATTCTGCCAATACGGGGTAATCTAATGTGAGCGGACAGAGCGTGAAACTCTCGCCAGCAAAAACAACCAAACCGATGCGATCATTTTCGCGATGTACCAGAAAATTGTTGATGACCGATTTGGCGGTTTGGATGCGATTTGCGCCCTCAAAATCCTCTGCCCGCATACTCTCCGAGATGTCAAGGACTAAGAGGATATCAATCCCCTCCGCTAATCTATACGCATGACTTTGAGAGAGTTGCGGACGGGCGAGCGTAACGATGAGTAGTGCGAGGATGATGAATCTCAGAACTTTCAGAGCCGGTAACACTTTAACCGAAAAGGTCTGTCGCATCTTCTGAACGCTGGCTGCAAAGCCGTGGTTAAAGTCAGAAAAACGTACAACCGGGATGATTGTCCGTTTCTGCAGCCATCGGGAAGCAATAAACAGCAGAGGGACTATGATAAGCAAAATTAGAAAAAGGGGTGATGCTAATTGCATGTGAACTACATCCTTTCTGAGCGCGGACTCCATTCGTTACCGGGGAGCAGGGATGTGTTTCTCCGCCGGTCTTGTGATCTCATCATGCTGATAGTGCTCAGTAGGCAGATTCCGATGCCAACTGTGTTGACAACAAGAAACGTCACCCAATCAATATATGGCAGTGCCGTCGCCATAAAGTAGAGGATATAACCGAAAATTACCGCAAGCGGTTTCAATCGACCTGAAAAGAGAGTTCCGCCGAGCGTAAGGAAAATCGCTGCTTTACCACAGATCGCTAACGGCAGTAAAACGGGTAGCCCCAACAACATAAACGGAACGCCAATAATTGACAACGTCAGCAGCGAAAGAATTAGCGGTATTACAACTAACATCAAGGCACTAAATAGTATACTGCCGACCGGTTGATGAATCAATAGCCCACTGACTGCGTTTATCGGTCTTGGAAATATCGCGACGACCAAGAGATACATAAAGAGAAGTAGAACGAACTTAACGATCATCAATCGAAGATCCATCTCTTTGCGGATTTCCCAGAAGGTCCGCGGATGCATCACAAGTTTCACTGCCGCGGGGATCATCTGCCAGCGATTACTTACCTGAAGATTCTCTACTTTCTCTATGTTTCCTGTAACTGCTCCGCCAATAAGATGAAGCGTCCCATTCACTTCGGCACTGGGCGCGAGCTCAACGTTTCCACCGAGTACCAACACGTTCTCGGTGACGCTTCCCTCTAACCTCGCGTCGCCTGCAATCATAACAAGGCTCGTTAATACCTCACCCGCTGCTAATTCATAGTCGTTAACAACTTTAAGTACGCGCCGTGTTTTTTCCCACTGCACGTCTGTCTCTGCAGCGGTTTCGCCGTTCTCCGAATTGGCAGCTTCAATTTGCTGAGATAGTGTCTTAGGGGGCTCTTCTAAAGTCGGTTCTGCGTCTATGGGTTCAGCACGCTCTACAGAATTGTCTTCTTGCGTCGGATGCGCCGACTCTGTTTTCGTCTGTGAATCTGATTCTTGCTCTGTTAAACCCTGTGCAATAAAAACGCCGTTCGCCAGATTTTCATGTCTGAAATCGGGATGTAGTTGTAGATCATCACTTCTTGGATTTCCTAACGCTACAGACTGCCCAAACAAGGGCAGTACACCAACGCCTAAAAGTAAAAAAATAAATCCTATTCCCTTCATATTTGCCTACACTTTATGGAAAAATATATTAAGGATATTGTAGGTGAAACTTGCTTTGCTGTCAACGTTTTTTATAATTTATCAGAACCGTGCAGTTCTCCCATAATTTTGATTTTCCAATCGCAGGTGCTTTCTTGTAAAAGCGACGCAATTGCTGATTGCTGACAACTGATAACAGAATACCTTTGCATTTTCCTCTTGACACATACCTACGAATCTGATATGATAAATATATTGGTATTTTAAGCGTTTTATGCCTTAGTACGTGGTCGCTGTACTTGGATGAATCGCTCAAATATGTAGGTAAAGTGCTCGAATTGTAATACCCAGCAGGAGGTAAAAATGAATTTTAGATCTCTTTTTTCTCGGAAGTTCTGGCTTTCGAGTATAGTTCTTACATGTGTTAGCCTCATTTCGTTTGCTATTCTGTTCATTTCCACCACCTCAGCCGAAATTGATCCGGATACCCTTGTCGGCATGTGGCTCTTTGATGAAGGCAAAGGGAAAGTCGCAACCGATGCATCCGAAAATGGCTTAGATGGCGAACTTGTGGACGGTCCAAAATGGGTTAATGGTAAGTTTGGGGACGGACTTGAACTTGATGGCTCTGGTGCGCATGTCGTCATTCCAGCACATGACAACCCAAGAGACGCAATAACTGTCTCAATCTGGGTGAGAAGCCATACCGATACTTGGAACCAGCACGGTTGGATGGTTGAAAAACGTAACGCCTATATTATCCATCCGAACCAAGGAACGAAGAACGTTTCATGGCCCATTTGTAACGGCGGATGTTGGAATAAACCCGGTGGTTGGCGCGATGGTGAAGTCGGTCCCAAAGATATTACCGAATGGCACATGTATACGACCACTTATGATAGTGATACGGGTGAGTGGTACATCTATATTGATGGTGAGATGGAGAGCGATATGGATCTGACTAAGAACCAGCTTGATCCGGATAACGGTCCAGTCTACATTGGTAACGACACTTGTTGTGCGGGACGCTTCGCCGATGCCACCGTTGATGAGGTCGCGATTTTCAGTGTCGCTTTGGAAGAAGCCGACATTCAACAAATTTATGAGAAGGGTCTCGAATTTGCAGTCCTGGCGGTTGACCCAGCTGATAAAATGACGACCACTTGGGCAAACGTGAAGGTCAAGTATTAGGAACCTTTAAATATTCACGCGGCGTTTATAAGCCTATACGCAAATAGTGCTGTATACCGACTTTAAAATTGGCGTAGAGGGCGGGATACCATACCCGCCCATACCCACGCTGGAGTGAGTGCTAAACCCTCGTTCTACAGCATATATCGGATAGCCGAAGCGGACGGTTGGTTCTCAAGCCTACCGCGATATAAAACAGAAAACGGAGGAACAAATGACGTTTAGTTATGACGAAGCAGATGATTTTGACGAGACCGATGATTTTAACGAGACCGATGATTTTAACGAGACCGATGACTTTGACGAAACCGATGATTTTGATGAGGCACCGGAGGAGGCATTTCTGGAGGAAGATGATGACGACGATACCGATACCGCGCTCTCTCAGGCTTTTCGTCAAGCAACGGCAGGCACAATAATGGACGAAGACGAGGCAGATGAAGACGAAGATGATACCGAGGAGGATGATACCGAAAAAGAAGAAGAAGATATTGCGGATGTTAATGTCGAAGAAGATAATACTGAAGAAGCTGCTGCGGATGCTAATGCTTATGAACAACCACCTGTAGAGCCGGTAGACGCACTGCCTGACGAAAACGAAAATGATTTAGAAGTAGAGCTGCCCCCACTTGAATTCGTTCCGACGGAACCGGAAGTCCAACTTTTCCGACCCAAAGAACAGACTAACGCTGCCTATAGGGACGCGAGGACAGCCTACCATGAAGAGAAAGATTATCAACGGGCAATCGAAAAATTTAACGAGGCTATTGAATACGAAGTTCAAAGTACCGAGGACAGTCTCATTGATGCCGGCGAAATCGTCGCAAAATCGAAGTACTGGCAAGCAGAAGCGTACGTCAAGCTACAAGACCTTCCCCAAGCTATTGGAACTTTTGAGGATCTGGTCAAAACTTGCCAAGGACATTATCTCTCATTAGCTGCACAACGAAGAGCGGATCAATTGAACGAGAAAAATTCTTAAACATCGGGGACTTGGACGTACCGATGCGATTCTATATTGCTAAAGGGCAAACCTATATTTAGAAAAAGGATTGGCGAATTTGTGGAAACCTTGAAGAACATTCTCAAACAAAAGGCAACAAACTTACGTATTCATTCCATAATCTCCACTTCGGAGGCAGGGTCTGGACATCCAACCACGTGTCTCTCAGCTGCGGATATCGTCTCTGCTCTCTTTTTCCACGCTATGCGTTATGACTGTGACGACGCGCAGAACCCTAACAACGATAGGTTCATCTTATCCAAGGGGCATGCGGCACCGTTACTCTATGCTGCGTATGCCGAAGCGGGGATCATTCCGACCGAAAAACTCCGGACGCTACGACAAATCGACAGCATCTTGGAAGGACATCCGACACCTCGGTTTGAATGGACAGAGGTAGCAACCGGGTCCCTTGGACAAGGTTTATCGCTCGGACTCGGTATGGCACTCAACGGCAAATACTTAGACAAATCTGATTATCGCGTCTACGTGCTTCTTGGCGATGGCGAGACCGCTGAAGGTGGGGTCTGGGAAGCCGCTGCTTTGGCATCGCACTACCAACTTAATAATCTAATTGGAATTGTGGATGTCAACGCATTTGGACAGAGTCAGCGCACTATGTACGCCTTTGATGTTGACACCTATTGTCGGCGTTTCGAGGCGTTCGGATGGCAAACCATCGGGATTGATGGCCATGATTTTGACGAAATCTTGCCTGCCCTCGCGCAAGCCAAAGCTTCGACCGATAAACCGACGATGATAATCGCTAAGACGTTTAAAGGGAAGGGCGTTTCATTCCTTGAAGACGCAGATAACTGGCACGGGAAGGCTGTTGCCAAAGGTGAGGAACTTGACAAAGCATTAGCCGAACTCGGTCCATTAAATTTAGATGTCCCTGTTCAGATTGAATCACCTGGTACTGTCAATACAGATGGAAATCTTAATACCGATACCGAGTGTGCGCCACCTGACTATCCGTCCGATGAAGAGGTCGCTACACGTGGTGGATACGGCGTTGGTCTCGCCAAGCTCGGTAGTGCAAACCCTAATATTGTTGCCTTAGACGGAGATACCAAAAACTCTACCTATGCCGAACAGTTTATGGAGCTTCATCCGAACCGCTACTTTGAGATGTTCATCGCAGAGCAGAATTTGGTAGGCGCGGGTATCGGTTTAGCGAAGCGCGGGAAGATTCCATTTGTTTCGACCTTTGCTGCGTTTTTATCGCGTGCCTACGATCAGATTCGGATGTCTGCGATTTCACAAGCAAATATTAAATATGCCGGTTCACATTGTGGCGTTTCAATCGGAGAAGACGGTCCCTCACAGATGGGCTTAGAAGACATAGCGATGTTCCGGGCAATTCCAGAAGCAGTCGTGCTTTATCCGAGTGATGCTGTCAGTGCTGAACGGCTTGTCGCCGAGGCTGCCGCACACAAAGGTATCGTTTATCTCCGAACCTCGCGCCCCAAAACGCCTATTCTCTATGATACCGATGAAAGTTTCCCTATCGGTGGGTCTAAGGTTACGCAACAAAGCAACGCAGATAAAGTAACAGTTGTTGCCGCAGGTGTTACCATTCATGAGGCGTTGAAGGCATACGAAGCACTTGAAGCGGAAGGTATTGCTATCCGTGTTATCGACCTCTATTCCATCAAACCCGTTGACGCGGAAGCACTGAAAACAGCGGCAGCCGAAACAAACAACACTTTAATCACCGTTGAAGACCATTATCCTGAAGGTGGTTTAGGGGATGCTGTACTCGATGCTGTCGCAACTGAAGATATTTCTGTTCACAAACTCGCCGTTACAGGAGTGCCACGTTCTGGAAAACCCGAGGAACTCTTGGAACATCACGGTATTAGTGCGAATGCTATTATACAGAAAGTGAAGGATATTATCGCGCGGTAGCAGCGGTCTCTAAAACGGGTTGTCGGTGTGACTGAAACTACGACTCTCTAAAAAGGAGTCAATCGCGCAAACTTGATGTGAACATGCAAAAGACAATTGTCTGGGGAACTGTCGTAGGTATAATCATCCTCGTAGGAATTGGAATGATCTATGCCTTGCGCGCACCGCGCGCAGTTCCAAAAACCTATCCAGCAGATAAGGGACCTAATTTTATTGATGTTACTGCCTATCCTGTGAAGATGCAGGGGACTTACGAACTTTTTACCAATAAATGCAGCCGGTGCCATACAGTTGCGCGCCCCATTAACTCTACCTTCACGCCGGAAGAGTGGCGAAAATATGTATATAAAATGATGCGAAAGCCGGGTTCAGGGCTTACGCCGAGAACTGCTGAAAAGGTAATTGAATTCCTAATTTACGATGCGCAACATAGGGAGAGAAAAGGAAAATGATTGTTACTCGCAAATTTCGCTCTATAGTAGGGCTTTCAATGTTGGTGGTGTTATTTTCCGTAATAGGTGTACAAGTGGGGTTCGCTGAAGGGAATGATATGAAAAAAGAGGATTTTCAGGTTTCAGTAGATGCGCGGCGCGTTACATTTACCACGCCACCTATTTTCAAAAATGGCACATGGTTAGTGCCTTTAAAACCTTTTGCTGAGCAGCTCGGATTGAAGATAGAATATCCAGAAGGATCGGAGATGGTGGTTTTGTGCGGTGGTGTAGAATCGGAACTTTGCGTGCCAGTCCAATTCCAAGATAACAAAGACGGTGCTTTGCACATTGATGGTGTAACTTATGTACGCCCGACTCACATAGCCGAAGTCTTTGGCTATGAAATTTATGAAGCATCAAAGAACCGATTGGAAGTGATCCATCCGGCGCACCTCGCTCCCGAATTCACGCTCCCCGATTTAGCTGATACCCCAAGACAATTGCGGGATTTCCGAGGAAAAAAGACGTTTCTCTATGTTTGGGGTTCGTGGTGAGGTTGCCGTGGACAACTGCCAGGCTGGCAGGAATTTTACGCTAAACATAAAGAAAAATTGAACTTGGTCTCAATCGCACTTGATGCACAAGGCGCATCTGTCGTACGTCCTTGGCATGATGCTGCGGATGCCGATTTTGTTACACTCGTTGATTCACAAAATAGTTTCGGCACTCGCTATAACCTCAAAGCGATTCCTTATGGTGTCATGATTGACGAGGCGGGTCGCCTCGTTAAAGCACCTTTCAATGTCAATGTCAAGAATCAGAAAACGCTTGCAATGCTTGAAAAGTGGTTGTCGGACCCCGACGACAATGCGATACTACTTCGTGAGATGAAACCATCAAACCGGTCAACTCCAAAGACGAACGCTGAAGCTGCTGCCCGTTTTCAACTCGGACTCATCTTACTGGAAAATGGTAAAAAGGACGAAGCAATGACAGAATGGCGAAAGGCACTCGCGTTAGACCCACAAAACTGGATTATCCATAAGCAAATTTGGGCAGTGGAGTATCCCGACAAATTCTACAAGGACGGCGTGGATTACGGTTGGCAAAAAGCACAGTTAGAGGCAGAAAAAAGTGAACCGTAGGAGCAACCCCTGACGCAGATTCCTCTGTAGCACAAATCTCCAAATCGCAATTTTTCCATACCGCTTGCAGGAAAGCGAAGGCTAAATGCTTTTAAACACAGGTGAGAATGTCTTTGCTTTTCTGTATAGAATTTGCTATACTATCTGTACTCTTAGACGGTTTCTAAAGAACTAATTTAGAGGAATTTTGTCTAATCTTTAGGGGGAAGCAATGAAGGAGAGTTTGCAAAACGTCGGGGACCTCATCGCTGAACCGGGGGCTGCGTTCTCGCGTCTCAAATCGCAACCGAGGTCGGGAATAGCGTTTATTATTTTTTATCTGTTTTCCGTTCTCCTGTTATGGGCTGTTGCACCCTACACACAACAAGTGATGTCCGGACAAATGGAACAGAGTGACGCACCTTCCGAGCAACTTCAGACCATGGCTCAAGTTATGGGAGTGCTTATTATCTTTCTTGGACCGGTTTTTGCGATTCTGTGGTTCATCGTTAGTAGTGCTCTTCTCAAATTAGGGGCGCGATTTCTCTTGAAAAATGAGACGTTAAAATTTCGGCATATCTACGCTGCTGTTCTCCATATTTCACTGATCAGTTGCCTTATACAACTCGTCAACACCGCACTCTTAATTATTTTTAGAGACGTTGGGGATGTCAAAAGCCAGGCGGACTTCAAAATGATTCCGGGGCTGCACATGTTATTTGATTCGGGAACAAATGCTAAGCTGCTGGTGTTCTTCAGTCACATCAATCCGCTCAGTCTGTGGCTAATCGCAGTGATGGCAATAGCGATCGCGGTCCTTGCTGATATGGCAAAGAACAGAGCCCGTGTCGCTGCAGTAATTCTGTGGATAATTAGCATTCTGCCTGAGGTTATTTCTGCCTCTTAAGTATAGGAATTATGAGAGAGAGTTGGCAAAATCTCATTGATCTCATTGTGAGACCAAGTGCCACGTTTACGAGGCTGAAAGCCAAACCAAAGTGGGGTATTGCATTCTTTGTTTTTTGCGTCCTTGTCGTGTTGTTGGCATGGATAGTTTTCCCGTTTACGCAGAAGTTCCTTAACCCACAATATGCCAGTAGTTTAGCTCGTATTGAGTTGTTTGGATCTACCAAAGCAGCGTCTATGGTGTTTGTGGCGGTGAGTGGGATTGTTCTTGGGATTCTCTGTGCTGTTGTATTCAGTATTCTACTCACCGTGGTGTTGCGAGTTTTCAAGGTAAATGAGGCACTCAAATTTAAACACATCTTCGCGGCTTG
>JAPPDN010000634.1 GCA_028824575.1 Candidatus Poribacteria bacterium
CTTGTACTTTATCCGCGGGACCAAACATAACAACACCGTCTATCGGCGCGGCGAGGCAAAACTGCATCGCCAGATGACGGATATTGACACCACGTTCCTGACACCACTTCCACATCGCGTAAGCCTTCGGTTCCGCATCAGGATTGCGTCGGCGTTCCTCTTCAACATTCGGTTCCGTACCCGTTAAACTCCCCATGCCCAATGGACTCGCGAGGATAATGCCGACATCGTGTTCGCGTGCCAACGGCAAGGTTGTCTCTGCTACAGATTGTGATAGGAGTGTATAGTCCAAAAAGGTAAGGATAATGTCAATATGCCCCGTTTCGATCAGTTCCTTGTGGAATTCATGAGAACGGACACCAGCACCGATGTGTCGAACAGCACCCCCCGCCTTCATCTCTAACAGTGTATCTAACGCGCAACCCGGTGCCAATATGCTCTCCATATTAATTGGATCGTGGATGAGCACAGCGTCTAAATAGTCCGTGCGGAAGTCTTTGAGACTGTTCGTGACACTCCAGCGAGTGCCATCTGCGGAGAAATCTTTCCGTCGTTCTGGGTGCGTGCCTACTTTGGCTTGTAAATAGATTTTCTCTCGCAATCCATCGGAGAGGGCTTCGCCCCAGAGGTGTTCCGCGTGACCGGGATAAGTGTCGATGTAATTAATACCGAGTTCGATACCGCGTCGGATCGCGCCGATGACTTCAGCATCCGGTTTCTGCCACAGCCACGCTGCGCCCAGAGCAAGCGCATTCGGTTGCATCTCAGTTCGTCCCATCCGTCGTGTCTCTAATTTTGTGGTTGTCATAATTGCCCTATAGGTTACGGCACGACGGCGCGTGCCTACTACCTTGCGAGTGTTTGTCTGAGTTTATGTGTAGACTCAGCGAGCGATTCTTGTAGATATGGATAAGGAAAACCGCCCCACCGATCGGGGGGTGGCTCGTGTGCTTGCGCAATCTTCAGGGTGACAAAAATCGGTCCGGTTTCATTCCAAATTTTCGGCAATTCTGCTGCAAGTACGTCTGAATCATCAAATGCATAAACCTGTTCAAAACCGGCACCTTTCGCAATCATTGACCAACTGAAACCGGCGTTACCAGCAGGCACCGGTTGATTGCCTGTAACCTCGTAGGTGCCGTTGTCACAGACAAAGAGGAGATAGTTCGGCGGTGGCGTGTTCAGCGCAGTAATCGTCGCCAATGTGCCTAAACACATTAGCATACTGCCATCCCCGTTAAGCACAACTACCCTTTTATCGGGTTTGGCAAGCGCGATGCCGAGCGCAAAATCGGCGGCGTGTCCCATCGCGCTTCCGACGGAGGCGTAGTCTAACGGATGTGTCGATATTTTGCCCCACGGCACTGTAGTTCCCATCGTCGTGACAACGATTTCATCCGTCCGTTGATTTGCGACTAATTGTAGACATTCTTCCTTGATGAGCATGATTTTCTCCAACAACTTGAGATTATTTTTCTTCTTCTGGCGGTAAGAACGTAATGCGTGGTGGAATTTTCAGTGCTGTTGCCGTATCTTGAACATGCTGTGCGAATTCCGTTTCCGTCTCAATACCGTCGATACCACCACCCCAGATAGCGAACGTCCGATAGTTGAGTCTACCATCCGCATCAGGTGTTAGAATAACTGGCAAAAGGTCGGTTTTCTCAGATATGTTTGTGCTATACGTGTCGCGACGGGCGGAGGTAATGAGGGCTATACCGAGCGTGTCTATGCTACTTAGATCTGTTCCCCAACTCCATATCCAACCTTGTTCCCTGTCCTCTTTATAACCACCTTTCAGATCCGGAATACCTGTGGCGATAGCGTAATCTGTTGGTAAGCCTCCATCAATATGGATGTGATGCTCAATCCACGGGTTTTCTCCATAGATGAAGGTAGTTGATGTGAATCGGCGGATCTCACCCTTAACATTCCACTCGGGGATAATCCTTTGAACAACAGAGCGAATCGAACCATCGGCGAGAATCCGGACGTAGTCGCCTTCAGCAGGTAGTGGAACCATCTCCGCTTTTTCTTTATCCCATAGTGCGATCCCCCCGCATCCTATTAAACCTTCACGCGGGGTTAGTGCTACCATTTCAGTGGTTTCAAGATCGAGTAGCGCGTTCAGCGATAAACCGATTGATTCAACAACATTCAACTGTCCTGCTGTTGGAGTTTCCTGACCGAGATCAGAAATATCGCTGTCGTAGGATTTGCGGATAAAGTAGGTCTCTTGGTTCTCAAGATCTCGTAACAGCCACTGTTGCTCCGGTTTCTGCGTCTCTATCTGAACTTGTTGGGAGAGGGTTATACCATTCGTCTCAAAGTGCTGTATGAGTTCGGGTGAAAGCGGTCTTCTGTCTAATTCAGCTTGGTCTAATTCAGTTTGGAACATCGCATCCATACTGAAGCGTGCCACCCGTTTTTTGCCGTAGGCGGTGAATGCCCCATTCGGTTTCAGTAGATACGCGATTAAATTTGACTCCATTGCTGCCACTACGTTCAGTTCAGGAAAGATCGCCGCTCGCGTCTGTTTGTTGATATCGAGTGTTAATGTCGCTTTGACAGTCGGATCGTAAAGGATCGAGACTTCTTTTGTCTCTTCCGCTCCTAAGTTTAGCAGGAAGCTGAGTTGATCGCGTTCTCCATCGTAATCCAAATCATCTGCTTGTGCTGGAACCATCACTTCCCGTGGGGCTTTTCCAGTAACGACCGAATAGGCTTTAAAAGAGAAGTCAGAGTTCACCTTTCGGAGTTGGGCACCAGTCAACACTATCGGAACGTTTTTCCGGGGGATCGGTAACGTATTTTGAATGGAGAGGCGGATCTTATTAATCTTCTGATTACCACCGGGCATCGTACAAGCACTGAGCATCAGCAGGGATCCGAGAATAAGCGAGAGGCAGATCGTTAAGATTGTCCTCGCTATATGTGTCTGAATGTGATCTTCCGTATGTGTAGTTTCCAATTTTTTTTCCTTGGTTAGATTTTTGTGCGTGCTGCGGATGACAGGTTTGAAATGCCAGAAACAAAAAAGGCTGTCTTTAGCATTAAAGGTCCGGTAGCACTTCAAGTAAACGGTCAATTTCAGATGGCGTGTTGTAAAAGTGAGGTGAGACTCTGACTCCGCTCCCACGTTCTGCTGTAATTATGTTTTCAGTGTAAAGCGTTTCGTAGATTTCAGCAGGCGTATGCCTTTCACTTTCAAAGATAACGATGCCCGCTCGATCTGCGTCTGTTTTTGGTGTGATGACACGATAGCCTTTTGCTTCCAATCCTGCTATTAGGCATCCAGTGCGTTCCAAGACCCGTGTCTTAATTGCAGGGATACCGATGTCATGCAGTAAGTCGATTGCCGCTTTAAGTCCGTATAATCCGACGCTGTTGTAAGAGCCTTCTTCAAAGCGGGTTGCGTCCGGTTTCTGGGTTAAGTCGTAGTTGAGAAAATCGCGCGGATTTACGACACTCGCCCAACCGACATTGGTGTTAATCAATTGTTCCCGTCTTTCATCGGCACAATAAAATATCGCAGCGCCTTCCGGTGCTAATAACCACTTATGTCCATCAGCGGCGAGGATATCAATGTTACAGGATTTCACATCCACTTCAACGGCACCGAGACTCTGAATAGCGTCCACGACAAACCAAATATCGCGTTCTCGGCACAGCTCGCCGAGTGCTTTAATGTCGTTTCGGAAACCGGAGGCGAATTCCACATGGCTGATCGTTAAAACACGTGTCCTTTCATCAATCGCAGCAGCAATATCTTCAATATAGATACGACCATCTCGTTCCGGCACCATGCGCGTGCTAACACCGTAACGTTCCTTCAAACACCACCACGGATAGACATTCGCTGGGAACTCGACCGCTGTTGTGACGACATTGTCACCCGCCTGCCAGTCAATACCGTTCGCAGCGATGAGAATTCCTTGCGTCGTGTTCTTCATAAACGCTATTTCGGTGGCATCGGCGTTGATGAGTCGTGCCGCTGTCGCACGGCATACCTCTGCTACTTCTGCCCAATCATCAGCATGCACTGCACCGTAAAGCGTGGCATCTTCTATGAATCCTGCCATTGCGTCTTGCACCCGACGCGATAGCGGCGCGACACCGGCATGGTTCATATAAATGTACGTTTCAGTTACCGGGAATTCACTGTGCCAATCTTGGGAAAGTTTACAATCAGAAGCACTGTTCACCACATATTACCTTTCCTGACTTCCACTCGTAAAAAGAACCCTGTAGCCTGAAACGAAGTGGAAGGGTTTTTGCTTGGGTGTTTCTTCTATATCTACGGAGAAGAACACCAATACCCAAATCTACCTGACCGAACCGCAAGGAATAATTAAAAATTCAAAAATGTTTCGACGGTATAGTCTTTTACCCGTTTGGCATTCGCAAACGCGATGAGTTCACCGAAGAGTCCAAAGCAGAACACCAAAATTCCGGTTGTGATAGAAATAGAACTCAGATCTGACGCTGCAATGTTCAATACTTTCGACGACAGCGAACCCACCTGCGGAATTAGTAGAATCCCACCGAGTATCAACAACATCACACCGATAGGACCAAAAAGCCGAACGGGTCTCCGCTTACATCTAAAGATGAAAAAGCGAGCGAGTTTCCCCAACTCAGGTAATTTCTGTTTAGCCTGTTGAATTTGGTGCTCTGTCAGCCACCCAAGTCCGAGTAAGGCGACTGCTAAACTGAAGCAGCTGATCACTACGATATTGGCACTACCAAACAAAATGCGTCCTGAAATGAAAAAAGGGAGACTTAGCATCGCAGCAACACGAAAAGCTCTCTGCTTCGGGTTAAAAAGGACATCGGATAGTCGTTGCCACAGTCTTTTCGGTTTTTGTGATTTCGGGCGCGATGTGAAGACAGAAATTATGAACTTGAAGGCAATAATATCTAACATAACGCGCCATACTCTTCCAAGCCCATACTTGCTTTTTCCAAAACGTCGCGGGTGATGTGTGACGACAATTTCGGCGATACGCGCACCTGCCACTGTAGACATCGCAGGAATAAATCGGTGCATCTCTCCGTAGAGCGATACCTGTTTAATTACCGATGCCCGATACGCCTTAAGGGAGCATCCGTTGTCATGGATAGGAACCCCTGTCACTTTACCTATGATCCAGTTGGCAACGATAGAAGGAACACGCCGCGTTAAAAATTTATCCTGCCGCTCTTTGCGCCACCCACAGACCAAGTCGTAGCCTTCGTCGAGTTTTTCAAGCAGCTTCGGAATATCACTCGGGTCGTTTTGCAAATCCCCGTCCATACTGATAATCCGTTGTCCTCGCGCGAATTCAAAGCCTGCTGCCATCGCTGCTGTCTGTCCAGCGTTCTTTTGGAATCGGATGACTACCAATTGTGGTGCCTGTTCACTCAGTTCTGAAAGTACGGTAAAAGTTTTGTCCTTGCTGCCGTCGTCCACAAATAACACTTCGTAAGCATCGCCGATTGCCTCACATACCGTTTTAATCTTTTCAAACAGTGGACGGACGTTATCTTCTTCGTTGTAAACCGGGACCACGATGGATAGAATCGGTTTTTCGTCCATTTTAATAGTTGTCGGTACGATTTTTTTCAAAAAAATCTTTCGGTTATCGGTTGTCAGTTAAAGAGGGTTTTGTTAAAAGAAAGCCTCTATCTCGTGATAAGGGAATCAAGAGAAGTTCCTGAAAAGGAGTTACTGCAAACTGATAACCCCTCTTACTACCAATCCGCGGCGTTCAACAAAATCTGGTGTGCTTCAGTGAGCGAGTCAAAGGTAGTTCCCGCATCAACCCACTTTCCGCGCACAAAACTATACTCGAGATCTCCACGATACATATAGGCGTTGTTGACATCAGTTATCTCATATTCCCCGCGGGCTGAAGGTTCAACGGTGCGGATGATGTCAAATACAGACGCGTCGTAAAAATAGACCCCTACTACCGCGTAATTACTTTTCGGGTGCCTCGGCTTTTCCTCGATCGCGACAATACGATTTCCGTCCAGAGTCGCGACACCGTAATGCTCTGGGGCCTCCACCTCTTTGAGCATCACGCGGGCACCAGCTTGTTGCGCATGGAAATCGCAAACGGCGTGATGGATAGGGGCTTCAAAGATATTATCGCCGAGCAAGACGACGATTTTACCACCGGCGGCAAACCCTTCCGCCAATGCAAGCGCATGGGCGATACCTTTCGCCTCTTCTTGCACCCGATAGGTAAATTCGCATTCAAACTCTTTTCCACTTCCCAAGGTGCTCACAAAGGCTCCAACGTATTCGGGATTGGTTACAATAAGAATATCTGTAATTCCTGCCGTCGTGAGTTGTTTAACACTATGAAAAATCATCGGCTCGTTGCCGACTGGTAGCAGGTGTTTACTGGTAACTTTAGTGAGTGGATGCAAGCGGGTACCGAGACCGCCTGCAAGGATTACACCTCTGAGCATGGTTTTTTAGCTATGAGCCTCCGCTCTGCTCTCCATTTCATTTCGAGCAGGTTTCTGGTTAATTCGGGATTATAACTCAGAACTTGTACATTTTTAGTTCTTTGTACCTCGCCCGGGAAAAGTAAGTTCAGCAACACCGGACTTATCCAAATCCCCCAATCCGAGTTCAATCATACGATCGTACTGCGCCTTCGTTGCTTGGGCGAGCGGTAGAGAAATACCCTCGGCATTTGCCAAGTCGAGCGCAATACCTGAATCTTTAGACGCATGTGCTGAAGAAAAATAACACTCATGGTCCCGCGCTTCCATGTCCTCTCCATCCGTTTCCAAGACCCGCGAATTCGCCCCAGTTTGCGCAAAGACCTCTTGCAACATCGCAAGGTCTAATCCGAGTGCAGCACCCAAGCCGAGTCCCTCGGCAAGTCCCGCAGTATTGATGTTCATCACCATGTTAACGAGTGCTTTGACTTGTGCTGCTTGTCCAGCTTCGCCGATATAACGGAGCGAGACACTCATTGATTCCAGGATTGGAAGTGCTTTATCGAATGTCGCTTTTTTGCCGCCGCACATGAGGTATAACGTGCCTTCTCTCGCCTGTGTAATACTACTCGCCATGCACCCTTCAAGGCTCTCCGCGCCGTGCTTCGCCGCGAGTTGTTCAATGTCTACATGGACTTGTGGACTAATCGTTGCGCAATTAATAAAAACTTTGCCTGATGCGCCTTGAATCAGGCTATCATCTGCATCTTCGGCGAAGATTTGTCGCATCGCCGCGTCGTCTGTAACTACGGTAATAATATAATCAGCGAGTGCCGTGACCTTTGAGAGTTCTTCCGCCACTGTTGCACCAATCTCTGTTGCAAGTTCCTGCGCGCGTTCGCTTGCGACATCGTACACAACAGTCACTTCAAACCCTTCGTCATTGAGATGTCGGGCGATATTCGCCCCCATTCTACCTACTCCTACAACACCAATTTTATAGTCTGAATTCGCCATGTTTACCTCCGTGCTATTATCAACCTTCACGCTGCAAATCTATATTAAATAAGTCATCCTGCGATTATGATGCCAATCGCTTTAGGTAGATTCAATTTTTACATATTTGTAGATGTTTGTCAAGTTTTTCGTTTCCTTTTCCCTTGACAACTGGTAACTGATAACTGCTCTGTTGAAAACTGAATACCTCTGTAAAAATAAAAAATGTTAACATTTTTTTTGAATTTAGTATAATGTCAGGGACAATGAACGGAACACCTGCCAGTTAGGTTTCTCTGACTGAAATATATCGGCATGCTTCTATTTCCCTGAGGAGGACTCACCATGAACCGTTTCAGATACGCCTTTGGTCTCCGAATAGATCCAGTCTATTTTCTCGTCCTTGCTCTCGCGTTTCTCGCAGTGGCGATTATTGGGTGCACACCAGGTAGTATTATTCCGCTCGATGCGAAACTTCAGAATGCTGATACCGCGTTTGACAAAGCAGAAACTACCGAAGTGCGTGACGATAACCCTAAAGAAATGGAGAAGAATCGCCAGAAGCAGCAGGAACTTTACGATAAAGCGATAGCATTCTATTTGGAGGTTATTGAACGCGATACAGAAGGGAAATATACACAGCGTGCGCATTATCAGGTCGCCAAAATCTATAAACGCCAGTATAACTGGGATAAGGCAATCGAGCATTACCAAGCAATTGTCGCTTTAGATCCTACCGGATATTACGCGAAAGAAGCAAAAGCGGGTACCGCGAATATCCGGAAGCACCGCGAAGTTATTAAAACGAAGCGGGCTGAATACCAAAACTATAAAGCTATTTATGATAGTTCGCCAACAGATGAGACCTTTAAGATGGCTGCGGAAGCACTCTACGAGGTCGCGCGTGCTTGTGAAAGTTTAGAGAATTACACCGAAGCCATCCGCAATTACGAGCGACTGGTCGAAGAATTCCCTGAACACTCCAAAGCCGCACAGTCACAATTCCAGGTTGGCAACGTCTATTTTTACACGCTTTTTGACTATCTCGGTGGATGGCCCGCCTTTGTGGCTGTCACTGAGAAATTCCCCGATTCTTATGAAGCATCCCAAGCTGGAACACTCCTGAAGCAGACAGCAGATATTCTGACGGAAAGTAACTTCTTGAAGGATGAAATTGATAAGTTTCGCAATAAGAAAGTGGACGAACACGAAAAAAATGGTCGGAAGATTGCCCCTGCTGATATGTGGGTGATGGAGTATAGCGACCAAGTCGTTCAGAATTTTCAACAGATTGCGAGCAACTGGCAGAAACTTCGCAACTACCCGCGTGCCATTAATGCCTACAAAACCTTGGCACGTGACCTTTCACATAAGAAATTTGCCGCAGCGGACGCATTGTTCCGAACCGGGGAGCTCTTTCAGCAGAATGGCGACTACGAACGCGCAATTGAGGCGTATGATGCTCTGTTTGAATTCGCACCTGAGTCTGTGTGGCGAAACGAAGCCATTTACCAGCGGGCGGTCTGCTATCATTCTATCCGTGAATTCAAAGCTGCTCATGAAGGATTTAAACTCTATAGGAGCATTACAAAAGGCGATACACCCTACCTTCGTGAAGCTGAGCAGCAAATACGCCAGTATGAACTTGATCAGGATGAAGACGGATACAAGTTCTACAAGGAGATGCTCCCTGAAAACTGAGTGTTTCTATTTTGATAAAAAAACTAATAACGCGTTGACTTTTTTTGTGAATTTAGTATAATGTTAGGAACGATGAACGGAATGCCGGCCGGTTAGGTTTCTCTGGCTGAAAATATACCGGCATATTTCTATTTTCCTAAGGAGGACTCACCATGAACCGTTTTACATACGCCTTCGGTCTCCGAATAGATCGAGCCTATCTTCTCTTCCTTGCTTTCGTTTTTCTCGCAGTGACGATTGTTGGGTGCACACCAGGTGGTATTAGTATTATTCCGCTCGGTGCCAAACTTCAGAATGCCGATACTGCGTTTGACGCGGCAGAAACTACCGAAGTGCGCGACGATGACCCGGAAAAGATGGAGAAGAATCGCCAGAAGCAGCAGGAACATTACGATAAAGCGATGGCACTCTATTTAGAGGTTATTGACCGCGATACGAAGGGGAAGTACGCACAACGCGCACATTACCAGATCGCCAGAATCTATAAGCGCCGCTACGATTGGGATAAAGCGACTGAGCATTACCAAGAAATTGTCGCCCTGGATCCTACCGGCTACTACGCTAATGAAGCAAAAGCTGGCACAGCGAATATTCGCAAAAATCGCGAAGTCATCAAGACGAAGCGTGCTGAATACCAAAACTATAAGGCTATTTACGATAATGAACCAACGGACGAGACCTTTAATATTGCTGCAGAAGCACTCTACGAGGTCGCACGTGCCTATGAAAGTTTAGAGAATTACACCGAATCCATCCGCAATTACGAGCGTCTGGTCGAAGAATTCCCTGAACACTCGAAATCACCGCAGGCGCAATTCCAGGTTGGTAACGTCTATTTCTACACGCTTTACGACTATCAGGGCGGTTGGCCCGCATACGTTGGTGTCACTGAGAAATTCCCTGATTCTTACGAAGCATCGCAAGCCGGGACGCTCCTAAAGCAGACAGCAGAGATTCTGACGGAAATCAACTTCTTGAAGGATGAGATTGATAAGTTTCGGAATAAAAAAGCCGTTGAATACCGAAAAACTGGACGGAAAATCACACCTGCTGATATGTGGGTAATGGGATATAGCGACCAAGTCGTCCAGAATTTTCAGCAGATTGCGAGCAACTGGCAGAAACTTCGCAACTACCCGCGTGCTATTAATGCCTACAAAACCTTGGCACGTGACCTTTCACATAAGAAATTTGCCGCAGCAGACGCACTGTTCCGGACCGGAGAACTCTTTCAGCAGAATGGTGACTACGAACGCGCAATTGAGGCGTATGAAGCACTGTTTGAAAACGCACCTGAATCTGTATGGCGAAACGAAGCTGTTTACCAGCAGGCGGTCTGCTATCGTTCCATCCGTGAATTCGGAGCTGCTTATGAAGCTTTCAAAGCCTATATGAGCATTACAAAGGGAGATACACCGTACCTTCGCGAAGCCGAGCAAATTGTACGCCAGTATGAACTTGACCAAGATCAGGATGGATACAAGTTCTACGAAGAACAGGAAGCTGGAACATCCGACCAAGACGCAAATTCCCATCCGGGTATGGGCAGCTAATTTGAATTTCAGGGAAACCACGTCTCGATTTCTCGGTTTCTCTGCGTCGTTTTGGTAGAACAATAGTGATCGTGTACTGTAGGGCGAGGTCTCCGGGCTTTGCTGTCGTTCATAGATGCGCGGCATACGGACTCGCCCCTACAAACACAACCTTATCCTATATCGCGTCTTTTCTTTATGGACTTGTTTGAAGCCTACCTTAAAGGTGAGAAGGTAACTATGTTTACTCAAACGTTTGAGACCAAGACTCCATCCGATTGTTGTATGGGATGGAGTCTTCTTTGTATATTCTTGTCGATTTGTCTCGTTATGTGCTTCGGGGTCTTTGATGCTGCTGACCTCCGTGACGGCCTGATTAACTATTGGCCACTTGATGGCGATGCTACCGATAGTATCGGTAAACACGATGGAGAAGTCATCGGAGGCCCCAAATGGGTAAATGCGCGCATCGGCAAAGGTAGCGTTCTCGTTAACCAACGTAACAGGTGGAAGCATGCAAAACATGGAAGGCACGGGTGACGCTGTTCCTATGCCGCAACGGCACCCAAGGCTTGTGTCAAAGATATTCAGAGATTATCGAAATAACCTCGGTCTGTTTTGGCAAGTGATGTTACCCCTAATTATCGTCAATCTCCTGTTATATATGGGGATATTTCTATTGCCGACATTAATGTTTTCCGAAGGGCAATGGACGATAAGTACAAATAGCGGTTTTTCTACTTACACATCATCCTCTCAATCAACACAGCCAATAGGCGTTGTATGGGGAACGAATTTTGGCTTTTCATCTACACATATCGGTTTGCTGTGGCTGGCGATGTGTCCTCTCGTCTTCGTCATAGTGCAGCACCGTAACGGCATGGACTCGACTTTCAAAGCAGTTTGGCAACAGACATTCCGTAAGACAGTTCCTATTTTAGGTGCCGCTTTTTTCATCGGGATGCTTTTCTTTGGTGTTCCGATAATCTTCGGTTTCCTTGCTTTTGAATTCTTTTTTCAAGAGTTCGTTCAGTCTAATGCGCCCACCTTAGTTTTTGTGTTTGCGTGTATTTTTGCTGCTTGGTTCGTTCTCTTTGCATATTTCACTGTAAAATGGAGTCTCTACAACCAAGGGATTATGATTGAGAATCTGTCAGCAATTGCTGCGCTTCGGCGAAGCAGTGAATTGGTACGCCGTAGCACTTGGTGGAAGTTTCTCGGAATATATCTGCTGCTTATTTGGGCATCTACGGTGTTGACTTCCCTACTACTCAGTTTGGTGCTGGTGCTTCTCTCTTTTGCCGTTCCTGAGCTTATCCCTATGCGTGAAGTATTACAACCGGTTAAGTTAGTGAGTCTTCTTGTCGGTGGTTATGGAAAAATGACTTTAGAGGGTACGCCCAATTTTTGGACAATAGGGGCAATCGTTAGTGTACACACACTGGTACATTCTATATTAGCACCTATCTGGGCAAGTCTGACAACGCAGCTTTATATGGAACAAGCAGACGAACATGCGCAGCAAGTCTCAGCATAGTCTGATGCTTTGGGATTAGAGAAACAACTGAACGCGGGAACGCTCTTCTGGTGGTAAATAGTTATAAACTTTTTGACGGATCAGTTCTGGCGTATAGCGACGGGAGAAATGAGTTAGGACGATATGTTCGCTCTCAATATCGGCTAACATCGAAGGCAACATCTCAAGGTGTAAATGCATCGTCTTCTTGGCACGGGTCCGATGCTCTGGTAGGATGAACGTGCATTCACAAATTAGCACTTTGCACTGCTTCAGCAACGGATGCGCATCAATCGGGATACTCCGTGTATCTCCAAGATACGCGACTAACGGCAATTGCACCTCCGTGGTGACCTCGACACCGGATCGTTTCAATTCCACGATGTCCCGTCCTGACAAATGCTGAAATTCCGGCTTCAACTTTTTCCGAACCTCACAAATCAGGTAAGAGACAGCAGGGACACTGTGGTTGCCGGGCAAGATGTGTGCCACTAAATTTTGCCGAAATGGGATTGCTTCTCCTATCCGAACCGGCGTGATTTGATACGCCCAACCTCTGCCTGTATCCAAAGCGGCGATCCTATCGAGGATGTGCATCAGTTGTTTAGAACCTTTCCACGGAACATAGATATTCCCCGGTGGTATACCAGAAAGCCAACGTTGGCTTATATAGATAGGCAATCCAAAATAGTGATCCAGATGGAAGTGCGAAATGAAAACGTTGCCGACCCCGATGAAATTCATCGGGCATCTGCCTAAATCGAAAACGAGGTCTAGCTCTTTTACGCGAACGTAAGTAGCAACGGCGGAACTCGATTTTCCTTCAAGTGTTAAATTACCACAGTGCAACAATGCCATATTAGATTATTGTGAAATGAAAAAAGATGTAGACACCTGATGGTCGGCGCGCTTTGTAAGCCCACCAATCGATGGTGTCTCGTTAATTGTAATGTTTATTTTATGATAATAGTTGGTGAGTTGTCAAATACTTTTTTAATAATTGATAACTCTTCCTAATTCTAATGACGAAAGGCCCCGTTTATCCTCGCGGTCCCTGTGTCGAAATTGATGCAAACTCGCCTGTTTGGCAAAACAATCTCAGTTCACATCTTGTGAAAGGACAAAAAATGCGTATCGGAATCATTGGCGGCAGCGGTTTTTATCAGATGGAAGGCTTGACAGATATCGAAGAAATTGAGGTCGAAACCCCGTTCGGTAAACCGAGCGATGCTCTGATTCTGGGCAACCTTGATGGTAAGCCCGTTGTTTTCCTACCGCGGCACGGTGTTGGACACCGATTACTGCCCTCTGATATTAATGTCCGTGCCAATATCTATGCTCTAAAATCGTTAGGTGTTGAGTGGCTTATCTCTGTGAGTGCCGTCGGGAGTCTACGACAAGATATTGAACCTCGCCATTTTGTTATTCCCGATCAACTCTATGACCACACCAAGGACCGGAAATCTACGTTTTTCGGCGACGGTATCGCTGCTCACGTGAGTCTCGCGCACCCCTTCTGCTCACAACTCAGCACGTTTTTATCCACAGCAGCTGCGGAAGTCGGGGCCCATGTCCATAACGGCGGCACCTACATCTGTATGGAGGGACCGGCGTTTTCAACACAGGCTGAGTCTGAGCTCTACCGACACTTCGGGTTTGACATTATTGGGATGACCGCGGCACCTGAAGCCAAGCTCGCTCGCGAGGCTGAAATCTGTTACGCAGTCCTCGCATGTTCCACCGATTACGATTGTTGGCACCCCGAACATGATAACGTGACAACCGAGATGATCCTTGAGAATGTCCGTTTCAACGTTGAAACTTCCAAAAAAATCGTCCGAGCCGCTGTCGCCAAAATCCCAGAGGAAGAAGGGACCTGTGCCTATTCAAACGCACTCCAATACGCGCTCGCGACGCACCCAGATAAAATATCGGCTGCTAAGCGACACCAGTTAAAATTCCTCTTGGACAAGTACTTGGTGTAGCGTTTCAAATATCCTATCTGCCTCCGCTTCTGTTAAAATAAGCGGTGGTGCGATGTAAATAATATTTTCCGGTTCCTCAACAGCGTGACCGATTTTTCCAACGATAACGCCTTTTTCTCTTAGGTGTCCGACAATCTGGTTTGTCTTCGCCGTTGCGAGATGTGAACCGTCGGTTTCGATGAGTTCCACACCGATCATCAATCCTTTACCCCGCACGTCACCAACGATGGGCAATTCGCACAATGTCTCTAACTTTGAGAGCAGATGGGTACCGACTTTTTCCGCATTTTCCCAGAGGCGTTCTTCTTGGAGTATCTTCAGATTTGCGATCCCTGCAGCACACGCGACCGGATGTCCGCCATAAGTACAGACCTGCGCAAATTCCCGATTCTCATCGGTATCTCCGAGGAATGCGTTGAAAACTTTTGTTGAAGCCACACAGGCACCGAGTGGTAAATACCCGCTTGTCAACCCTTTTGCTAACGTGATGAGATCGGGTTGTACGTCCCAATGCTCGCACGCGAACATCTTGCCAGTTCGTCCGAATCCGGTGATCACTTCATCAAGTATGAGGAGTAAACCGTAATCGTCACAGATTTGTCGGAGTTTTGGGAGATACTCGTCAGGGGACACAATCGCACCGCCGCCACCGATGATTGGCTCGGCGATGATCGCAATCACGGTTTCGGGACCTTCCCCTTGAATGATCCGTTCAATATCATCGGCGCACGCAATACCACAGGTGGAAGCGTCTAAACCGATTGGGCATCGGTAGCAGTAGGGCGGATGCGCGTGTGGAAACCCCGGAACAAGCGGTTCAAAAGCTTTCCGTCTGCGTGCTTGTCCTGTTGCCGACATCGCTCCATACGTAAACCCATGGTATCCACGATACCGACTGATAATCTTGTAGCGATTCTCACCCGGATAGGTTTGTCTGCCATATTGCCGCGCAATTTTAATCGCGGTTTCGTTCGCCTCCGAACCACTGTTACAAAAGTAGACGTGATTCAAATCACCCGGAAGGCAAGCAGCAAGCTGCTCCGC
>JAPPDN010000351.1 GCA_028824575.1 Candidatus Poribacteria bacterium
GTCACAGTCGTTTCGGATACCGGTGTAGTATCTATAGGACATGGCGAACTTAGACAAACCTCATAGTCATAGTGTGGCATTCTATCAGGGAGATCGAATGTTTGCTTCGCCGCAGAATTCGGAACCCATCGCGGGAACTCGATCTCAATGCGGTAATAATCTGCCATTTCTGAGACCTGATTGATCATGCCGTAACGACGGTACCGTTCCTTGATATCATCCGCGTAAATTACGCCGTCTACATCTACTGCACCAGGTACTGTTGTCCGTTGTGTCGGAGGTGTCGTAACCAGAGCAGAACGCGCACCGATAAGCAGCGGTGTCGCAACGAGTGACATTATCCAACCGTAGAATGCTGCACCGTAACGTGGTTGTTCCTCTGTTGAACTGAACTCGCCTTTAAACCGGTAGATACCTTCGGTGATCGCGATAACTATCCCAAGAAAGATCATCAAGTTGCCTCTACTTGAGAAAAGGTCAACCTCTTGTCCTCGGAACCCGATGAAAAAAAGGATAAGGGGATAGAGCGTTATGTTAATTAGGCTATTAATACCTGTAGATACAGCGGCGCTAAAGACACGCGGGTTTCCCGCCATTTCTTCAAGCTGCGTTTTAAACTTTGCTGAGAATGCACCGAGGATAGGTTGTCCGAGCATCGCTAACAAATTGAACGGTGTACGGAGTCTTGTATCTGGAATCTCTGGTATCTGTACAAATTCTTCCGGTATACCTTGTTTCTTCTTTTCTTTAGTTTTTCCTGCTTCGCCGTCTCCACTGTCCGCAGCATCAGGTTTAACAAACGTCTCAAAAAATTTGCGGTTTATTTCAATATACGATGCCCACTTGGCGGGGACATCACTTTCAATAGAGATCGCCTCGACCGGACACGCAGGTTCACACGCGGCGCAGTCAATACACACGTCTGGATCGATGTAGAGTTGTTTTTCGCCTTCGCTGGTATGTATACAGTCCACAGGACAGACATCAACGCATGCGGTGTCCATTACGTCAACGCACGGTTCAAAAATTACGTAAGCCATCCTTCCCCTCCTTTTTGCTGATGTTTCACTGTTAAGTATACCACAATTGAACGCCAATGGCAAGCAAATATTTCTGTTTTCACGGTTTGACAAATAGGAAGATCGTGCTTATAATAGCGTGGGTGACCAAAATACATAAGGAAAATCAAATGTTTAAAGAACCGGAAGATTTTATCGTTGAAGAACTGCCGCTTTATGAACCCTCCGGGGCAGGGACACATACCTATTTCGCGATTCGGAAACGGAATCTTAGCACATTGGAGGCTATTAACCGAATCGCACGGGAACTACAGGTGCATACCCGAGATTTCGGGTATGCTGGCTTAAAGGATAAAAAAGCGGTCACAACACAAATATTGTCTGTCGAAGGTGTAGCACCGAAACGGATTTTGAAGGTTGAACAGCTGGATATTGAGGTCTTATGGGCAGAAAGACACACGCATAAATTGCGGATCGGACACCTTCGCGGCAACCGCTTTGAACTAACGCTACGCGATATGCCTCACGATACACTGCCTCCGATCAAAGCATTAATGGAGCAATTGGTAACTGAAGGTGTACCGAATCGATTTGGTCCGCAGCGATTTGGCAATAAAAACGATTCACATCTAATCGGCAAAGCACTGGTGAAGGCAGAGTGGGAGACGGTCCTGCATTATATGCTCACAGAGGAGACACTGCAGATGGACAACGTAGCGCGCCGGATGCAACAGGAATTAGCACGGAAACCTATCGAAAAAGTGGTAACTTCTATTCCGCATCGGTTGCGTAAGTTATACCTGTCGGCGTATCAAGCACACCTCTTTAACAGCATTTTAGAAAAACGGATGCCGCATTTAGGCAAACTCCGGGCGGGCGACATTGCCGTAAAACATAGCAACGGTGCCCCCTTTCTCGTTGGAGATCCGATGGTGGAACAGCCGCGAGCTGATGCGTTTGAGATTAGTCCTTCAGGACCGATCTTCGGCTACAAAATGCGGATGCCGACTGGCGATGTACTCGATATGGAGATGACGAGCCTTGCAGATGAGGGCGTTCGCCTCGAAAAGTTTCGTAAGGTTGTAGGGATTCGGTTACCAGGGACGCGTAGACCTTTACGGATGCCGATACAACTGAATGAGGTGTCCGCTGTTGATGGTCGTGTCGGCATACGTCTCCGTTTCACGCTCCCCGCGGGTGGATATGCGACGGTGGTGGTGGAAGAACTCTTGGCAAGTATATAGTCTGCTAAGGTGTTAGCTTTTGGTCTTTTAGCCTTCTTGTGCTGTTTGTCTCGATTTCCGGTACCTATAAAACGTCCATGCACCAGATGCCAGAAGAACTACCAACAGTACAATAAGACCGATATTGAGAAGATAGCGACCACGATTGAACTGCCACAACCGTTGACTTGCCAATTCAGCAGCAGGGGTCCCCTTTTGGGCTTTCGTTTTTACCTCTTCCCAATACTTTTTCGCGAGGGCAGTCTGATCAAGCTGCTCTGCGAGTTTCGCTGTAACCACGAGATAAGCCACATCTTGAACATCTTGCTTCTCTAACGCGTCGGCAAAGGAGCTGAGAAGTAAAACCGTTAAATCTGCCGACATTTGCGGGAAATCTGTCGTGCGCTCAATCCCGTTCTGGAAAGCGGTGACAGCCCCTTGATGGTTACCCCGGTCAAATTCAATTTGTGCAATCTCAAACCAACTTCTCTTAATAAGTTGGATCGATTGGTCTATATCGCTATAACCGTCAAATGTGAAAGTTGCCGAACCGTAATTCTGGTTACCCTGTTTCGCATAGAGCGCGTAAGTTTCGCCGATTGTTAATGGATCTGAATCTTTCCATGCATCAAAACGGAAGATTCCATCTGCCGCTACAGTCTGTTGATATACTGTTCTATTTATCCAAACCAGTGTATCGGCAGCCGACGCACTGGCGACACCTTTAACGCTACCATGAACAGCGATAGGATCAAGTACCCAACCGATGTGGACGGACTCTCCAAGGACCAACTGCAATTCCGCAGTTTTAGAGGGTGGCGTGATGTACCCGACTTTCTTTACGGATACTGTGGAAGTGCCTTGTTGTAGATTTTCAGTGATAAGTTTCGGTGTATTTCCGACTGCTGCAGCGTTGATGAAAATTTGCGCACCATCGGGAAGTGATGTGACCTTAAGCGCAGGACTCAGTTTGAGCAGTGCCGCTTCGACGTTGCCTGTTGGCGCGAGAATTCCATCAAGGAACTCAGAATGTGTGCGTAATAGATCGTAAGTTTCAAAGACGCTCAGCTGCCGATTATCGTCTAAATCCGTTGTGTCCGTGGCGAGTGCATCGTAAAGTTTCTGAAGAAGCGAAGTATTTTCCGCTTTCTCTACCGACTGGATCACGTTTAGCGCAGCGGTACCGAGCGTCTCGCGGTTGCCATAGTAGGCACTTAAATTCGTTTCCTCGGTGTAACCATCAACAATAACAACGGTCCTTTCTCTATTACTCTCTCTAAACCAGCCATTGAGAGTGGAATCTTGGATGCCATCTTCGTCTTCTTGGATGCTCAGCTGCATTGTGTGTGCGTTTGGCTTAGAAACCATCCCATGGTATAGAAAAATCAGCGTGTCTTGTGGCTGCGTCTGCCGCCCAATTTCTTGGAGTAGCGCGTAAATCTCGTCAGATGTGGTGCTATCACCTTCAACACGATAAATCTGCTCACTCGGAACTTTACCGCGTGTTGTTAAAAGTTCAGTGAGAGAATTCATACGTTCATGTGCTATTGCATCTGGCATTGCGTCTACAAGCAGCCAGTATGTACCAGAATCAATTGAGAACACTGGTACTGCTACAATGGAAGCGAGTACAATAGAGATAAAAATGGGCGTAAAAACGGTATTCACTTTTGGCATACTGCTATCCGCTAATTAGGGTTAAAACCTTTTAACAAAATAGTTTAGCAAAAAAACGCAATAATTGCAAGAAAATGAACTTGTAGCGGTGTCAAAATGTCTAAACTTTTAATGAAGCATTGCGTCAAAATACATAAGCAAGGTATTTTATTGCTGCTTTCAAATCAAAACATGCACTTAGAAATTAAGAGATGGTCTCGTATCTGTGTATAAGGCATGCTCGGAAGTTAGTACTTGCACTTGGCGAAATTGAAGAGAGCTGCATTGACGCTATAATCTATATAATAATACGATCTTGGGGAAGTTGATCGTTTCTCAAACAAATGTAAGAACGTGTTGAACCGGCACAGAGTGTATGCTTGGCAGCATGCCGATAAGCGTCGGAATGGACAAGGAGATATTGTTAATGATTCATGAGAAAATAAAGTTAACTGTTTTATCAAAACTTGCAGTGTTACAAGGGACACTGCGTGCCGGTTTCCAAAAAGTGCCTTTGAAAACCATTCTCGTACTTCAGTTTGCAGTCGTTTTTTGTATCGGTGCACAAGAACCTGTCGGCGAAGTTGACTTATCACAACCTTTAACGCTTGAACAATGTATCCAGGTAGGTTTGGAAAGATCGACGAGTATGCGAAATGCACGCTTGAATCTCGCTATACAAGAACTTCGGGTAAAAAATGCACGTGCTCAGTATTTTCCGCAAATTTTTTCAAATGGCAACTACGATTTTTCTGATCGTGTTGACTTCGGGTTTGAACCTGAAAACTACAATTTAGGACTACGTGGGCAATATACACTTTGGGATAACGGACAACGAGAAGGAGGTTTCGCACAAGCGAAAGAGAGTCTGACCGCTACTGTCAGCCGGAATGAACGGACTAAGCAGGACTTGATTCTTGACATTACGGTGGCTTACTACGATGTGCTTAAAAGACAGGAACTCGTCAAGGTCAGTGAACAGGTTTTAGCGAGATCACAGGAAAACACACAACGAATAAGGGATTTCGTAGAGGCAGGCACCTTGATTCCTGCCGATGTCGCGACTGCCGAACTTCGTGAAGCCAATGATGAATTATCACTGTTGAACAACAGCAACTCGCTTCAAATCGCACAAGCAACGCTGCCCCGGCTCCTCGGATTGGATCCTGGCGTTCTGCTTACCGTTTCTGTTGATGAATCCTATCAACTCTACCAAGAACGGGGGACCATTGAGCGGGTAGAGATACCGATTGAGGAAGCCATCCAGATAGCCCTTAGCACGCGCCCGGAGTTTCAAGAGAGACAGGCACAAATAAAATCTCAGGAATGGAGTCTTACTTTGGCAAAATTGCAACGCTGGCCCCGCCTAAACGCGGATGTTGATTATAACGTCAACCTGGATGATTACCTCCGCGAACGTGAGAACTTCTCTGATTTCCGAAGTTGGAGTGCAGGCGTGTCCCTGAACTTTACACTTTTTGATGGCGGTATCTTAGGAAACCGAGTCAAAGAGCTAGGAATGCAGTTAGAGCAGACCCGTGAAAATGCAAGCGACTTGGAGCGGAGCGTTGCGCTTGCTGTCAGGCAAGCCTATCTCACGCTCCAGCGTAGTGAAATTGCCGTTGATATCTCGAAAAAACAGGTTACCAATGCCCAACTGAGTTTAGATGTCATTCAAGGGCGTTTTGACGTGGGTAAGGCTATTTTGCTTGAATTACTTGATGCCCAAACAAGTTATGCACAAGCATTGACGAATGAAGTTAATGCGTTCTATGATTACAAAATCGCTCAAACTCGCCTGCAGGATGCAATGGGAGTCTTACAGTAGACATGAAGAATCGTAAAAAATGGATTATCACAGGGGTAGTTGCCGTAGTTGTTATTGCGCTCGGAGCCATCGGTGCTACCCGTATGAACTTTAGTTTCGGTCAAAAAAAGAAAGAGACCGAGGTAAAACAGGAAATCGTCCGCCGCGGCGAGTTCCTTGTTCGCGTACGTGAATCGGGGAACTTACGCTCCTTTATTGAGGTGGATGTCCGTTCAAACGTTGAGGGTGAGATCGTTGAAATTCTCGTTGAGGAGGGCGCAAAAGTTGAGATAGACCAACCCCTGCTTCGCATTGATGAAAAGCAAATTCTGGAGCAGAAGAAGCAGGCGGAGGCGAACCTTAATGCTCGCAAAGCAGAACTCGAGCGAGCGCAGCTTCATATTGAGATTACTGAGAAACAGCAGGAAAGTAATCTCGCACAGGCGCAAAATTCCGTCATTAAGGCACAAGCGACTTTGGATTCGTTTGTCGCAAACACACAGCAACGGATAACCGAGGCTGAAACGCTCGTTGCAACGACAAAGAACTCTCTTGATCAAGATAATATAGCGTTGAAGCAGGCAGAAATTGCATTAGCGCAAGCAAAACTCACCCTTGAACGCTCACAGACAAATGTTGAATCAGCAAAAATCTCCTTTGAAACAGCAGAAGCAGAGCATCAACGGAACAAGGAACTATATGATAAAAAACTCGTCTCAAAAAAGGCATTGGAAGATTCTCAGCGACAACTTATCGTGGCTAAGTCTCAGTACGATTCTGCCCAGAAAGAGGTCGAATCACAAAAAGAGACTATAAAATCTCAAGATGAGAACCTCAACGCACGGAAGACAGCGATAGAAAGCAGGAAATCAACACTCCAACTCAATGAAAAGAACGTTGAAACACTTAAAAATTCGCTCAAAGCACAGCGTAAGCAGTACGAAGCGGAACGTGAGGACGCAGATACCCGACTCCAACAGATACAAGAGACAACAGAAGAACAAAAGGAGTTGACAATACATTCAAAGGTGAGTGCCGAGGCGAGCCTCCTCCAAGCCGAGAGCCAACTTAAATCTCAGCAAGAACGCTACGACTGGACAACTGTCACTGCACCTATGGCAGGAACGATTACACAACTCATTGTTGAAGAAGGCGAAATTATCACGTCAGGGCGTTCAGCGTTTTCACGCGGTGAAGCGATCATGCGTATCGCTGACCTTGACCAGATGATTGTAAGAACCCAAATCAACCAGGTGGAGATCGGGAAAATAAAAGAAGGACAACGTGCCGAAATCACCGTTGATAGTTATTCCGGTCGTATCTTTCCGGGTAGGGTGAGCGAGATCTCACCGAGCGCTACGCGGCGCGGGCCCCAAAATCAGAGCTCCGTCATCACTTTTGAGGTAGATGTAGAGGTCACCGGTTCACCTGCTGAATTACTGCCCGGTATGTCTGCTAATGTTGATATCATTGTGTTTGAAGAATCCGATGTGCTTCAACTACCGATCCCGGCTGTGCTCAGTCCGGAAATTTTCACCGTAAAAGCCAACATTAATTCGGCAGATCTTGGGCAATTTCAGGAAGGTCAGAAACTTAAAATTCGGAATCTTATCGGAAAGGAATTCGCTGGACAGGTCGGTACGATTGACTCGGAAAAGGCGCGTGGCAACCTTGAAATTTTATTGGAGGGCGATCAGAAGGGTTTGCGCAAAGGGCCAATAGAGATTAGCGTTGTTATTTCTGATCAAAATGTCCTTCCCGATATAGAAGCCGAGGTCAGTAGTGAGCGGCAGTACTTTGTCAAGTTAGATACCGGTGAATCCAGCAAGAACAAGGCGGAAAAAGGCGTTAAAACCCATATTACAATCGGGCAGCGCAACAACACACACTTTCAAATTACGGGTGGTTTGAAGGAAGGCGATCGCGTTTTTGTGCCTTCTATGAGAGAATTAACAGAGGGACAAAAAGAGGACGGAGACGGCGAAGAATAACAGATGCCGTATTGTTAGCATAGATGTGCTAAATTTTATCTTTTATTTTCATCAAATATAAGCAAGGAGTAAACACTATGTTAATAGATGTACGAAATTTAACCAAAATCTACCAGATGGGCGATGTGCAGGTACATGCACTCCGAGGTGTGAGTTTCACCATAACACAAGGCGAATTCCTCGCTATTATGGGACCCTCTGGTTCCGGTAAATCAACCATGATGGACATCCTGGGGTGTCTCGCAACGCCAACATCAGGTGATTACTTCCTTGAAGGGGAAGAGGTCGGCAAACTTTCCGATAATCGTCTCGCGGACATTCGGAATAAGAAGATCGGTTTTGTTTTTCAATCGTTTAACCTGCTACCACGAACCAGCGCACTTAACAATGTTGAATTGCCACTGATTTATTCTGGTTTGGGTAGAAAGGAACGCAAACGACGCGCATTTGAGTCCTTGGAAGCCGTCGGCTTAGCCGATCGCGTCGACCATAAGTCAACCGAGTTGTCTGGCGGGCAAATTCAGCGCGTTGCAATCGCGCGGGCTTTAGTCAATAAACCCTCAATGATTTTTGCCGATGAACCGACAGGAAACTTGGACACGCGCTCCGGTGAAGAAATTATGGCGATCTTCAACAGGTTGAACGATGAAGGAAATACCATTATCATGGTGACACATGAAGCTGAAGTCGCTGAACACGCAAAACGGGTACTCCATATCCGAGACGGTTTAATTGAACGAGATGTCAGGCAGAATGGATATGAGGAAACTGCTGCTGATTAATAATTGGAGAGATATACGTGAAAAAGATTTATCTGTTTGTTCTTGCGATCTTCTGTCTTACTGTCTATCATGCCCAAGCACAGATTAAGTGGGATGCTGAGAAATTCATGCCGCTTTCTGAAATAAAGCCCGGCATGAAGGGCAAAGGTTACACTGTGTTCTCTGGGACAACGGTTGAGGAATTCGATTTTGAGGTAGTGAGTATCTACTATAACCGCTTCCCCGGTTTGCATATTGTATGGGCAAAGGGAGTCAGCGATAACTTTAAAAAAACGGGGTCTGCTGGTGGAATGAGTGGTAGCCCTATGTATATTGACGGTAGGCTCATGGGAGCACTCTCGCGAAGTTACCGCAATCAGCGTGAACATGCAAACCTGTTCGGCATAACACCCATTGAGTTTATGATAAAAGTTACCGAATACGGTATGCAGCCCAATTTAAGTTATCAAGGTACCCAGCTGTTTAATTTTGGCACGCAAACGGTCGCAGAAAGCATTGATGCCACCACACTTCTCTTTTCTAAGCGGAGTAGCGAATATACGCGTCAATCTTTCGATAGTCTTCAAATGGATTACTTTTCAGAGCGACTCCCACTACCGGTTGCTATGTCCGGGGTTAATTCTGAAACGATGCGGTTCTATAAACCGCTTTTTGACAAATTTAATCTGATGCCGCTTGAGTCACCTGGCGGCGGCAGCCAAGTAAAAAAGTCGCCTGTTGAACAAGGGCAGATAGTCGGTGTCGCTTACGCCAGGGGCGATTATACCGCTTTTGGCTATGGAACGATTACTTATATTGATGGAGCAGAACTCCTTGCTTACGGACACTCAAGGGATGGTGAGGGTAATGTCAACCTTCCAATTTCTGGTGGGTATGTACACTTTATCATGCCGGGCCGCTTCAGATCTTCCAAAGTAGCCTCTGCAACGCAAGTCATTGGGACCTTAGTGCAAGACCGCCAACCTGCTATCGCTGGCATCATTGGTAAGCATCCGTCCTACATTCCAGTGACTCTCAATATGGAAACTGCTGATGGCAGACCACATCATCGGTCTTATGAGGTAATTCGGCACCGCAGTTTTTCGCCCGTCTATGTTGAGGCTGGTGCAGCGTCTCTCGTTCGAGCGTTGGAGTTCGCCGCAGCGGACCATACACTTACTGTCGGCACAACGATTACCTTGAAACCACAGCCAGGCCTCCTTTCTCGTGAAATCGTTTATAAAAATGTTTATTCCTCTGGCGGATCACCCGGATATGGTGTCACGAGTGTACTTCGGACTCCACTATTACAGTTAAGCAATAATTCCTATACACCGGTTGAATTTGAAAAAATAGAGCTTAACTTGAAATTGGAGGATAAACGACGAAGTGCGCGCATTGAGGGGATTCAGGTTGATAAACAACGCTATCGCCCCGGAGAAACAGTTGAAGTCATAATGACTTTGCGACCCTACCTTGAGAGTCCAATAACGCTAATGGGGACAATTACGATTCCTAATGATGCCCCCGATGGCCTTATTACCCTGTTGGCAATGAACGCAACTGCAGACGCACAATGGCAGCGTTCACGTGCCCCGCTTAACTTTCGTCCCAAAAATATCAATCAACTTGTTAAAGTTTTACAGCAGCATGAAAGCAATACAGATATTATCTTTGAACTCTTTCTTACCCAACCCGGGTTGACGATTCAAGGTGAAGAATTCTCCAATTTGCCAACCTCGGTAATGTCTGTGATGAACTCAGCAAAGCAGGTAGGCGAAAGTGGATATACACGAAGCACTACGTTGCACCGCGATCGGTTGTCAACCAAATACGTTATCTTTGGTAGCGGCGCGCTTGAACTCGTTATTGATAGAAATGCCCCTTAAAAACAGACACCTCATTTTATTAATTTTACAACTATAAACCACTGTCACAAGCCAAACTCAACCCGGCGCAACTATGAACCACGTCAAAATTACGACCCCGTCCCGTTTACACTTTTCCCTGCTTGATTTGAACGGCGCATTGGGACGGGTTGATGGTGGGTTCGGGCTTGCGATTGCAGAACCCAATTTCCAAATTATCGCTGAAATGGCAACGAATATTGAGGTCGCGGCCTCTGTGTACCGTGAACGCGCTATCACTGTTCTCCAACGCCTCCAACAAATCTATCCCTTCCCCGGTATTAAGTTAACATTTGAATCTGAAATCCCGATGCATTGCGGATTCGGATCTGGAACTCAACTCGCACTTGGTATCGCGCAGGCTATTAATGTGTTGTATCAATTTGGGTTGGGCGTGCAAGAACTCGCACAGGCGGTTGGGCGCGGTGGTACTTCAGGTATTGGGGTCGCAGCGTTTGATACCGGCGGGTTCATCGTGGATGGTGGACACCGTTTTCCTGAAGAAAAGGCTTCGTTCCTCCCTTCCGCTGCTGTTGCTGATATTCAACCACCACCGATCTTACTCCGTTATTCCTTTCCAGAATTGCCATTGCTAATTGTGATGCCGAATTGTTCGAGAATTTATGGCGATACGGAGGTGGAACTGTTTCGTACGTTGTGTCCACAACCAGAATGGGTTGCCCAGAAACTTTCACATATCTTACTGCTCCAGATACTTCCTGCCCTAATTGAGGGTGATATGTCCAACTTTGGCAGAGCCTTAAACAATATTCAGACGTTTGGGTGGAAGAAAGTCGAAATTGAGGCACAAGGTTCTGAACTTCAATTAACACTCGACTACTTGCGCGACAACGGCGCATTCGGGGCGGGGGTGAGTAGTTGGGGACCCGCGATTTGCGTGATAGCGGAGGATATTGATAGACTAAAACTGGAGACCGAAGCGTTCCTGAAAACGCTACCCGATGGCGGGACCTGCTTTATTACGCAGGCGAACAACCTTGGGGCGCGCCTTGTGTCAGGTTAAAAACAAAAACGGGCGGATGTTCTTATCCGCCCATCTATGTTATCCGTGTTATCGTTATCCTTTGCTTGGCGAATAATACGGATTGTCCCCAGCAGCGTGATCAGTTGTATCAATCACGTGCTTAATTTCAGGAAAGACTTCCTGAATCATCGCTTCAATGCCGTGTTTGAGCGTGACATTTGCCATGCCACACCCTTGGCATCCGCCACCCATGTGGATATAGATAGAATCCGATTCAACGTTCAGAAGTTCTATTTGTCCACCGTGTGCGGCGACAGCCGGGTTAATCCGTTCATCGATGAGTTCCTGAATCTGTTGTGCCTTCGGATTATCCCAAGTAGGCGTGTTAGGGTTTTCGATGTTGAACCCACTTGAATTCAGGTCGTCGACATAGTCAATGACAGCACCTTGAAGGTCCGGCGCGCTTTCGGCATCGACGAGTACATTAAAATTCTCACATTCAACAACAATGTCATCCGCTTGGGCTTCGGTCGCTAAACCGAGGCTGTATTGGAATGCCGTAGCAGTTCTGCCTTGGATGCTAATACGTAGACCTTCAACTTCAACTTCTTCGGCTTCTATCACTGCGTGAATCTTCTCTTGCGCGGCTTCTGTCACCGTAAGCAAAGGGTTTTCATTTCCCGTGAGCTTCTTCAAGAAATTCTTCATAGTTGCCTTCCGTGAGTAGTGTTATGCAGCAGTTTTCCCTGCCCAAGCCTGATCTGACTGGAATTCTCCCATTTCGTCATACAACACGCGCAATCGTTTAATTGCCTCAATCTCCAGTTGTCGCACCCGCTCGCGGGTGACTTCCAAGGCAACGCCAATTTCGCGGAGCGTCTTACGTTCTCCATCTTCGAGTCCAAAACGCATCCTCAGGACTTTCTGTTCTCGGTCCGGTAGTCTCTTAAGAAATTGGGCGATCAGATCTTCGTTAATCATTTCTGCAATAGGACCTTCTTCGCCGCTCGTCGCGGGGTCCTCGATTAAATCACCTAATGTCGCGGCGGAGCGTTCATCGCTAAGTTGTAAATCCATTGAAATCGCATCAGCGTTAAACGTCAAAATTTCCTCAACCTGCCTTAGCGACAGGTCTAAAGCTTCGGCTATTTCGTCGCGTCGAGGTTCACGTTGCAGCTCTTGGCATAGTGTCGCGTAGACAGCGTCAAACTTATTCATCTTCGCGACTACATAGGAGGGTAGTCGAATTGAGCGAGAAAAATTATCAAGCGTACGCATAATTGCCTGTTTAATCCACCAGATCGCATACGTACTGAATTTAAAACCCTTCCTATAATCAAATTTACTCGCTGCTTTAATCAGTCCAATATTTCCTTCTTGAATCAGATCTTCGAGTGGGACATTGTGTCCTTGGTATTTCACAGCGATTGAAATGACGAGCCGTAAGTTTGCTTGTACAAGTTGATCTCTTGCTTGCTCCGCATCCGCATTATAACCACTCTCTGTTTCACCAGCTTCAATTCGCTTCGCTAACTCAACCTCTTCTTCACGGGTTAGCAGGCGGTGACCTGCTACGCTTCGAAGCCAACTCGTTAGTGCGCTCTGATCGCTCCCCTTATAACTCTCTGGGGGGTCTGCTTCATCTGCTGGATATGTTGCGTCCATATAAGGATCAACACTTTCAATACTTGTCGTTTCACCGAGAAATTCGGCTTCCATCGTTCTCCTCTCCTTTTATGAGGCTTGATAAAGTAATACAAACGTTAATGATACACTATGTTAAAACGTTTTGTCAAGTAAAATGTTTAAAAAAAAGTGAAATTTCCGCTAAAAATCGGTATAACAAGGCATTTTAAGGTAATTTCAGATAAAAAACAACATAAAAGTATAGGGGCACCGCTGTTTCCCTCAAGCATATGCACACAGCAACTCTATTTATTCGGAACATATACCATTGATTCTGGGCAGTGCTGAATTGGTTCTATTAGCACAATATGTTAAATGGCGTGTCCAATCAGGAGAACCGCTGCTGGCAATGAGGTTGCTTCTGTTGTTTCAAATGCCCTGCTGATACATGAAATCTCATTGTCTGTTTCTAACAGTTCGTAAGGTAGATTCCATGCTTTCAGTGTCGGTTCCAGAAAACTTGCTACAGAGTCAATCCATTGTCCATCTGCGTCCCGATTGTGAAATCCACGATATCCGATAAATACGACTACTGGTACCCGCATGTTGAACACCGTGCCTCGGATCGCATCGCCGGATTCCAGAAAACCTGTATTTTGGATAATTATCACCGGTTTTTTACCGCCCACGTACAATCCAGAGGCAAGAGCGAATGCCTCTCCTTCACGGGTTACCGTAATAACTTCAATGCCGGGTTCGGTCCGTAAAAGTTCATAAATTCGGGCACTGCCATTGTCTGGAACACCTACGGCGTGCGTGATGCCCTGTTTTTTGAGTTCATTTACAATCTTCTCTGCTGATGCCAATGTGTACCCCTACTTCTTGAAAATTTAATGCACAATGCATTACTTGGCTGGTAGTCTGTCCACCTTTGAATTGTGGGTAGACTCGTTCGTAGTAGGGCAATTCATTGCCCGTCGTTCTATAAAATGAATCGGTTGATGCCAAATAAATCCTAAATTTTAGACTGGACAGACTACTAGGAACCGAACCGCTTCAGGAAGTAGTTATCGGTTTTCAGTTAATAGCCTGTGATGCGAACAATATTTCGCCCGCCACAAGAAATCTCTTAACTGATAACCGACAACTGAAAACTATTCTACTGTCTCCCTTCAACCAATGCGTCAACAACCGTTGGGTCGGCAAGCGTTGAAGTATCACCGAGATCAGAGATGTCGCCTTCCGCGATTTTGCGGAGGATGCGCCGCATAATCTTGCCGGATCTTGTCTTTGGCAGCGCAGGCGTAAACTGAATCTTATCGGGTGTGGCGATCGGTCCGATATGTTGTCTAACTGCTTGTTTGATGCCCGTTTCTACCGTATCAGATGCAGATTCACCCGTCATGAGTGTAACATACGCATAGATACCTTGTCCCTTGATGTCGTGCGGGTAACCGACGACTGCTGCTTCCGCGACCGCCTCGTGTTGACCGATCGCACCTTCGACCTCCGCTGTTCCTAATCGGTGGCCTGAAACATTCAAGACATCGTCCACGCGCCCTGTAATCCAGTAGTAGCCATCTTCATCGCGCAGCACCCCATCGCCTGTCATATAATAGCCGGGAAATCGGCGAAAATAGGTGTCTAAAAACCGTTCATGATCGCCGTAAACCGTTCGCATGATGCCAGGCCACGCCGTTTTGATACACAGGTACCCCGTTGCAGGGTTACCTTCCACCTCGTTGCCTTCCTCATCTAATATGACGGGTTCAATCCCAAAGAACGGGAACGTTGCCGAACCCGGTTTCAGCGGTGTTACTGCGGGCAGTGGGGTCATCAGAATCCCGCCGGTCTCGGTTTGCCACCATGTATCCACAATCGGGCACCGTTCCTCGCCGACGATGTTGTAATACCACAGCCATTCCGGTTCTTTAATCGGTTCACCCACCGTGCCGAGTAACCTGAGTGTGGATCTATCATACTTCTCGACCCTCGGGGGCGAAGCGGCAGTTGATCGGCGTGTTCTCGCCCGACCTCGTCGAGCCGA
>JAPPDN010000735.1:0-11069 GCA_028824575.1 Candidatus Poribacteria bacterium
ACACGACATAGCGTTAGACGTTGCGGGTGACAAAATGTATTGGACAGCGGGAGGTGGTGGTGGGAGGGGTCATAAGATCCAGCGTGCGAACTTGGATGGGTCAAACGTGGAAAACCTCGTCACACGAACACAAGAATTGTTCAATCCACTCGGCATAGCGTTAGATGTGGCGGGTGGAAAGATATATTGGACAACCAGCTCTAAAGTTCAGCGTGCGAACTTGGATGGGTCAAACGTGGAAAACCTCGTCACCGGATTGCGCGATCCAGGCGGCATAGCCCTAAATCTCTCCGAACTTTAAGGGGGCAGCAATTTACCCGTGCTTTTCTAACTTATAAACTTTTTTCAAACCTCACGTTATTTAGGTAATAACCTGACCTAAACAATCAAGGAACAGGCATCTTCTGCAAATACCTAATGCGCATCATCGGACGAAATGTACTAAACAAATTTGCCCAGAAACATCCGAATGACAGATCTGCACTTAATCGCTGGATAACTTACTCTACACATTTCGCCCCGCTGGGGCTAAAGAGGCGGGGACATCGCGTTGCTATAGACATTTCGCCCCGCTGGGGCTCCGTTTCTTGTTTTGGCGATATTTTTTCTCCAAGTTGACGCAATGCGACAAAAGCACGAGATATTATACAGATTTTCGATTCAGAGCGGCCCATGTAGTTGATAAGCTATCAGAAATGCCACTCAGATTGTCCAAATTTTAGTATCTATAACCCAAGTTGCTACTAACAGATTTCGAGCGTTTCAACACAGTTTTTTAGACACTTTCCCCACCCCAGAGGGGTGAAATATCTATAGAAAATTGAGCGTCCTGTTGAAGACGAAAGTGAAGAAGCCTTGGATGATTAACCAACCCGAGTAAATAGTAAGAAAAGCAGGATACTTTGTTTTTCATTTGAATTTTCATATTATATATGTTATCATATATACACAAACTCGAATTAATTAAAATATATAATGTATAAAAGGAGCGTAGCGCGTAGATTCCGATGAGCACCCTCAAAACCGGATAGGAAAATAAATCGCTGCCGACGACCTACCGACAACTCAACCAAATGTTACACTTTTCGCCAAATTATTTTTTTTTTGCAAAACGAAAGCAACACCAAAATTGCCTCTAAACCCTTACAGGGACTGGGTTTATACCGATAACCAATTTACATCAAATGTTACACTGGTGTAACATTTTTAGGACTTATGTCAGGATCATTCAATTGTCCGTTTTTGGTGTTGTCCTTTTCACAGGAGTTAATACTTCAGATATGTTCTGTTAGAAGTCTGAGGAAATCCAAATTAAAACAACCCGCAGAAAATTTCGCAGCATTTCGCTACGCAACAATAAATTCCCATCTTTTCCCAAACGTGATATACTAAAGCAAATACGCATTTTACAAGGTCAAACTGCTTATGAATTTTCCAAAGCTGTCAGCGTCAAAACGCTTGGAGATGCTCCAACCGCCGACAGGACAAGTGCGGATGGTACTTGACACTGATACTTACAACGAAATCGACGATCAATTTGCAGTCGTTCACGCGCTGCTTTCACCTGAACACCTCAACGTTGAGGCACTCTATGCTGCACCTTTCCACAACAACCGCTCAGCGAACGCCGAAGATGGCATGGAGAAAAGCTACGATGAAATTCTAAGGCTATTGGACTTCCTGAATGTCTCTGCCGATGGATTTGCCTATCGCGGTTCGCGAACGTTTCTTTCTCATAAAGAGACACCGGTGCCGAGCGATGCTGCCACCGATATGATTGAACGGGCATTAACAGCAAGTCCTGAAGAGCCACTCTATGTCGTTGCTGTGGGCGCGATAACGAACGTTGCTTCCGCGATCCTCATAGCACCCGAAATTATCGAACGTATTGTCATCGTCTGGCTTGGTGGGAATCCGTTGTACTGGCCCCACACCCGAGAGTTCAACCTTATGCAGGACCTTCAGAGCGCGCAAGTCGTTTTGGATTGCGGCGTGCCATTCGTTTGGCTACCCGCACGCGGGGTTGTTTCACATCTGCACACGACGGTTGCTGAAATGGAACGCTATGTGCAAGGTAGAGGCAAAGTCGGTGATTACCTCGTAGAAATCTTTAAGGATTACTCAAGCGACCACTTTGCTTGGTCAAAGGTGATATGGGATATATCAGCGACAGCATACCTCATCAATCCGGCGTGGGTACCGACAGAAATTGTCCACAGTCCTATCTTAACGGAAGCAGTGACGTGGAGTTTTGACAACAGCCGTCATCTGATGCGCGTTGCATCAAGTGTGAATCGGGATGCGATTTTTAGGGATTTGTTTGAGAAATTACAAGCGCATACGGATTAGCCGTTTTTTGATGTTCATGCGGAAAACGGCGAGGTTACAGACCTCAACACGAAGTCTTACGGGAGCGTGAGATTCCATTCGTCAATGCCAATAACCTCAAGCTGATCATGCGGCTTGAAATAATCGGTCGGATGGTGATCTTCACCCATGTCCCCAAACAATCGGCGACGACGCGGTGTCATCCGAGCAAGCACTTCCGCGGGAAGTTTGTCATAGTCATAAGGACGGGACCACATCTGTCCGTAACGGAACGTGACGCTTTTGCGGATACGATCCGTCCGATTCGGTCCGACACCGTGCCATAGCGCCCAAGGGAAGATGACAGCGTCCCCCGCTTCAGCAATGACCTGAACCGCACCTTTGGGATACTCACCCTTTTTAAATCCGTTCTCGGGGAAATCTACTTTGTGGCTGCCGGGCACACACATAAAATTCCCCTGATCCGGTTTAGTTAGATCCGTTAAGAAAAATTGGATTTTGAACTGTAAGGGCAAACTATCTGGATGTGGATGGATGCGTTGTAGTGAAGGACCAGCGTCTGTATGAAATCCCATTAGCGCATCGACATCGGGGTGTCGGACGTAAATTTGCGTTCCCATAATTTGGAGATATGGACCCATCAATGAAAGGATCGTGCCGAAGGTCCGCGGATGATCGGTGAGCGGATCTAAGGCATCCGTCCGCTCAATCGCTCGGATAATCGTATAGGCCCCTTTCCCGAACCGATTATTGCCTTGTAAACTGGGTGTCTCTTGGACATACGTTTCAATCGCTGAATCCACAGCCTCCAAAAGCGTCTCAATTTCAGCAGGTGAAAGCACGTTCTTGATGAGCAGATACCCCTCCGTCTGCCACACCTTTTGTTGGACATCCGTCAAGTATGGAGATAGCATACGTTGCTCCTCTGTTGCGAGTCTGTTAATGTGAGAGGATTATAGACAATTTGCACCGTTGTGTCAAGTCTGTTTTACCAATAAAACTCAACGTTCTCGGTGAATTCACGTCTAATTTGTTACAATCAACGTGGATTCATCGTATATTAGTTAAAGGGCCCACCAACAAAACAATAGCGTTTAGTTGAAAAATAAAAGTATGAGCAATTTCGCAAATATCCTCACCACCATCCGCCGTCCCTTTCAACAAGAACTCCGAAAAGGGTGCCGCGACGATGTCGTTGTTAACGGATTGGGAAGCTATGTCCAGTTATGGACCAAAAATGGCGATGCCTTCACATTAAATGCGACTGAAAAAGAGGTGCTGAACAACTTAGCAAATCTCTTTGAAAATTACGCAGGCGCATCACCAACCGAACGGCAACGCACGCTCGAAGAAGCAACGAAACGAATTGACACCACACTTGGAAGTGGACAGCGAAGCCTCGCGGACGTAAGTGGCACAAGCGTAGAACCGGCACAGAAGCCTCAGCAGCCAACAACAAAACGCACCAGACCTAAAAAGAAAACACAAACGGAGATGTTGCCGCTCTTTGAGGAAACAGAAAATCGTTCAGAAAACGCACCTGTAAAGCGGGAACCCGTAGCAGTACCTACAACTTATACACGGCAAGCAGAACATTTATCCCTCTTCGGAGATACGGAGGTTGCGCCTCAGCAGGCAGAAAGCACCTCCACAGAAGAAGCCGCGGCACCTGTGCCGATCCCTGATATACCAGTTTCAACAGCTCTCACCTCCCTCGATTTCCTGTCTGAACCGCTCCAATATCTTAAAGGCATTGGTCCCCGCCGTGCCGCGATGCTTTTGGCAGAACTCAATATCGAAACAGTTGGTGAATTACTGGCGTATTATCCCCGCGATTATATCGACCGATCCAAGATGGTAGAGATTTATAGGGTCGGCAGAGCAGAAGATGATGAACCGGAGACGATCCAAGGCAAAGTCGTTAATCATACGTCATCTCCGACCGCGAAAGGGAAACGCATCGGCAAAATCTCAATTTATGACGGGACCGGCGTTGCGTTGTTAGTTAATTTCGGAAGACGTATCGGTATCATGAAGTCGCTGCTCCCCGTTGATACCGAAGTTGTTGTTAGTGGCAAGTTCTCGCGGCGTTACAATGAAATCCAAGCGACTGACTATGAGTTTGAACTGTTTGAGGAAGACAATCTGATTCACACAAACCGGATTGTTCCGAAATATCCACTGACAGCGAAACTTACAGCGAAAATGCTGCGGATGTGGATGCGGACCGCACTTGATACATACGGAGAGCAGATACCAGAAATTCTCCCGCTTGAACTCCGTCAACGGCAACGCTTGATTGACAGACAGTCGGCTATCAACGAGATCCATTTCCCGACCTCCGAGGCACATCGAAAAGCGGCGCAAAAACGACTCGCTTTTGAAGAGTTTTTTCTCCTCAGCGTTGGCATGGAACTGAAAAAAGACCGTAAGATCTCACAAGAGGGTATCGCATTCCAAGTTGGCACCGAGACACAAGGCAATACGCCCACCCTACTTCGAGATTTCATCGCCTCGCTTCCGTATGAACTGACCGGCGCGCAAAAACGGGTTTTCGGTGAAATCCAAAACGATATGCGCCAGAAAAATGTCATGAATCGGCTTATTCAAGGGGATGTCGGTTCCGGGAAAACTGTCGTCGCTGCGATGGCACTGCTCCGCGCTATCGAAAATGGGTACCAAGGCGCGCTGATGGTACCGACTGAAATTCTCGCCGAACAGCACTACTACAACCTCTCCGAGATGTTCGAGTCTCTGCATAAAGACACACCTCATGCGGATAATGAAAAAATAAACGTTGTGCTTCTCAAAAGCGACTTACCGAAAGCGGAGCGTGAAGAAGCGTTAGCGGCAATTGCCGATGGCACTGCAGACCTCATCGTCGGTACACAGGCATTGATACAAGAAGGTGTCGATTTTCACAGGCTCGGACTCGTTATCATCGATGAACAACACCGGTTCGGTGTGATGCAACGCGCTACACTTCGTAATAAGGTGGGCAACAAGGCACTGCCGCCAGATGTTCTCGTCATGACAGCGACCCCGATTCCGAGAACACTCGCCTTGACACTCTACGGTGATCTGAACGTCTCTGTCATCGATGAGATGCCACCCGGTAGACAGACGATTAAGACCTACTGGATAAAGGAGAAGGACAGGGAAAAGTTATACGGTAACCTTCGGAAGGAGATTCAACGCGGTAGACAGGCATACGTTGTCTATCCGCTCGTTGAAGAGTCCGAGAAACTGGAAGAGCTTAAAGCCGCCACAGAGATGGCAGAACATCTTCAAAATGCGGTGTTTCCAGACCTACGCGTTGGGTTGTTGCATGGGCAGATGAAATCCATTGAGAAACAAGAAGTCATGGCAAAGTTCAACAATAAGCACATTGACATCCTTGTTTCAACAACGGTGATTGAGGTAGGTATTGATATCCCGAACGCAACGCTGATGGTGATTGAGAACGCAGAACGCTTTGGGTTGTCCCAGCTGCACCAATTGCGTGGACGTGTCGGACGAGGCGAACATCAATCGGCGTGCTACCTCGTCGCTACGCCGAAAGGCGACGATTCTTACCAGCGGATTCAAGCGATGATTCGGACGAATAACGGCTTTCAGATTGCTGAAGCAGACTTGAACATCCGTGGACCGGGAGAGTTCTTCGGTACACGTCAATCGGGGGTCCCGAATTTCAAGATCGCAAATATCATCCACGATGCCACCCTTCTGGAAACAGCGAAGCAAGAGGCGGAGTCATTAGTCAAAGCCGATCGTGAGCTGAAAGCACCGACACATCAATTGCTGAAACGGATGTTACAGAAACATTGGCGCGACAATTTAGAGATCGCCTCAGTCGGTTGATTCATCTCCTAAAGGAAAAACCAATGACAAACAATATCATCAATATGACCCAAACGCAGTTCAGTGCTTGGCTTGTGCCAATTGTAGACCGTCCGCTCTTTGCGTCTCGTGAGCGACTTGTCGCTTTGCTTGCTGAGAATGCAGATAGGGCGGCATTGGAAACTGAGTTGCAAGAGTTTTATGAAGGTTACTGCGGACTGGCATTCGAGTTAGAGGAACCTGAGGAATCACTGCTTTCAATATTGCAGGCATCCGACACATTCGCGCCCCTGCAGAAGCGCGTTGCAGCTGTGGAAGCTGTGCGAAAAACTTCGCCTGCAGGACGGATAGCACGACGGATGAGCGACAGACCGCTAATCACCGATCCGCAACCGGAGATAAAGGTATCAGCCTTATCGGATAACGAATTCCGTGTGTTAATGGAGACGCTTGTGAATTGGGAACTTTTTGCAGCACGTGCACAGGTTGTCAAACTACAGAAGGCAGCACCATCGGTTGAACAAACAGCACAGCTGAAATCAGCATTCCTTGAATTTTTCGTGTGCTATTTGGAGTTGGAACAGTTCCTTGAAGATTACTATTATGACCCAGGTCAACTACCCAAGTCTAAAGACTTGGGCTTGTGCGAAGCGCATGCCGAGCGTCCACTCCACAAATTAAACAGTTTTCTACAGTAAAATATCGCGGTATCCGTGCGTGGCAGCACCTGCAACGTTTCGGATACTCCCCTCGTCTGATTCACTTTGGATATCGCGATCTGGAAGGGGCAACACACAACCCGTAAGGGAGACTACAAACTATGTTTGTTCCAGTCAAGAGCAAGTCCAGCAAGCAGTTAATGCCGACACACGCAAACAAAGCAGGTATGCTTATCAAAAAAGGCTTAGCGACACCTTATTGGTCTAATGGTATCTTCTGTATTCGGCTGAACTACGCCACAGAAGACGAATACACGCAAGATATAGTTGTCGGTGTAGACCCCGGCAGTAAAAAGGAAGGTCTCAGCGTCAAATCAGAGGCTCATACCTACTTGAATATCCAAGCGGAGGCACACAATAAAGTGGCTAAGAAAGTTGCCAAACGCCGTGAGTTGCGGAGAAGTAGGCGTTCTCGTAAATGTCCGAATCGCAGGAACAAAAAGAACCGGAATGCGGGGAAGGAAAAGCTCCCTGCGGGCACACGTGCGAGATGGGATTGGAAACTTCGGATACTCGATTGGCTCTCGAAGTTGTATCCCGTCACGCATGTCTGTGTAGAAGATATTAAGGCGCGGACAATAGAACGTGCGAAGAAGTGGAATCAATCTTTTAGTCCACTTGAAGTCGGTAAGCAGTGGTTCTATACAGCAATCCGAAAGCGGTGGCAGTTGCTAACATTACAAGGGTGGGAGACAAAAGAGATACGCGATAGGCTCGGGCTCAAAAAGTCTTCTAACAAACTATCAGAAACCTTTAGCGCACATTGCATAGATAGTTGGTGTCTCGCCTATCACACGGTAGGCGGTGTTTCTATGCCTGAGAATACCGATATATTCTCTATAGCCCCAATACCCATCAAACGCAGGTGTCTACACAGAGAACAAGAATCAAAAGGTAGGCAGCGAAATAGGTATGGCGGCACTGTGTTAGGAAAAGGTCTCGTCAAAAACACTTTGATAAAGCACGCCAAATATGGTCTTACACGCCTTGCTGGTGTGAATGCCAAAGGTTTCTTCTCCATCTATACGCTTGAAGGTAAACGACTGACAACAGGCGCGAAACGAAACGATTTTAGAGTGCTAACACGCCTTAACTTTAACTACAGGAGCGGGCATTCCTCCCAAACCTGAAGGATTGGGTCTCCCGCCCGAAGATTAGATGAGGGGTTAGAATTGCGTCCGGAGGTGGCTGAAAGGCTGGAACGCAGCGTAACAGAATATGAGTCTGGTAAAGTCAAACTGATTCCGATAGAAGAAGTAGCGAAAGAACTGGGCTTGAAGTGGTAACGAATGCGTCCATCTACATGGATGTAACTATCAGACGGTATAACTGTGGGACAGTCACCGAGAAATCGCCGGAGATGTGGTAACCCTCACCTCCATCTTTCACAGTACGGATGAGGATCGTCTTTTTAGGGCGATGGTAGTAGTGTGCGTCGGTAGGTGCACCCTCATCTTGGAAATCAGGGAAGTCGATGAGGTCAAAGTTCGCGGTCGTGAAATGTCGGATTTCTTCTCCGCGTTGGGTTGCAATGTTGCGTGCCATTGAGAGGCTTTTGAGGTAGACTTCGGGTCCCATGACAGCAGAGCCTAAATTGAGAAATACGCCGCCTTCCAATTGTGAGACGCTGTGCGCAAAACGCAGAAAATCCTCGCCTGTCGTCCATCCCATCGCAGCATAATCAGCAGCAGGATGCTGATCAATGATGTCAAACCCGATCCCTTTGTGAACAGTGAACGGCACACCTAAGCGATACGCAGCGGCAAACATGCTCACATCACGATGCGGAAAAAGGATGTCCTGTTCACCGTCTCGGATTAATCTACCGATTGCTTCCCCAAAGCCGATTTTATCTCGGTACCCCCGAACAATCGCTTCGTTTAGGTAGCGTCCTGTCTCTTCCCAATTCCCGAATTTACCGTCCCAGATGTAGTCTTCCACATCTTCAAGTGTTGCTCCGATATGCGCGAGTTCAAAGTCGTGGATAGCACACGCGCCGTTAGTGGCGATATGCGTGATAATGCCGCGTTCCATCAAGTCGATGATAAAGCGAGAGTTGCCACGCCGCATGACGTGCGCGCCCATCATCCAGATGACTTGCTTCTCGGCGCGATGCGCCTCAACAATCCGATCCGCAACAATATGGAGATTGGGATTTTCACAGGGTAGGATAGCCGCGTCTAACGGATAGACATCTGCCACCGTCATCTTGTGCCGGCGTTCAGTGAGCGGGAGGATTGTGAGTTGCTCACGATTCAGTTTATTCATAAGAATGGCTTTCGGCTTTCAGCAAAGAGGTGTTAGGTTCACCAGAAACCTCTTAACTGACGGCTGATGCCTGATGGCTATTCGGCAAACTTGGCAGAGACAATCTTTGAGATACCCGCCTGTTCCATCGTCACGCCGTACATCGCGTCAGCGATTTCCATCGTACGGCGGTTGTGTGTAATGATGATGAACTGCGTATTTTCGACGTAAGCACGGATGAGATTTGCGAAGCGGAGCACATTCGCTTCGTCAAGTGCGGCATCAACTTCATCAAGTACACAGAACGGACTCGGCTTGATTTTAAAGACAGCAAACAAGAGCCCTATTGCGACCAACGAACGTTCGCCCCCCGAAAGCAGGGTGATACTCTGGGGACGTTTGCCGGGGGGACGCGCAATAATATCGATACCGGATTCAAGCACATCGGACGGATCCGTCAATAGTAATTCCGTCTCACCACCGCCGAAGAGTTGTGTAAAGACCTCTTGGAAATTTGTCTGTACCTGCTCAAACGTCTCAAGAAATACCTCTCTTGAGGTCTGATTGATCTTCTGTATCGCCTGAATGGTGGCCTGCATCGACTGCTGGACATCGTCGCGCTGGGCAACAAGGAAATCCTGTCGTTTCTTATGTTCCTCGTAAGCCTCAATTGCTTTAAGGTTCACTGCACCCATGCCTGCGATTTCTGCCTTCAACTTTTCAATATTGTCCAGTAGATCAATCTCGTCCATCGCCTGTTCATCATTCATCAGTGGTGGTAGCGCATCAATCGAGACTTGATATTTATCGTGGATACGGGTCGAGACCGATTTTATTCGCATCTCAAGTTGTGTCGTTTTGACTTCGAGTTGATGGCGTGCCTTATTCTGTCTCTCAAAGTTTCTACGGGTTGCCCGCATCTCTTTTTGGAGGACCGCTACCTCTTGAAGAAGCCCCTCCCGTTCTTGAGTGAGTTCATCAACGTACGCTTCCGCTTCGGCGCGGTCGCCCTCTAAACGGAGGAATTCGCGTTGCGCTGCAGCGACCTGTTCTCCGAGGTCAATCTTCGTCTGCTCATCGGAGTCAATAATTGCCTGCTGTTCAGCGATATCCTTTGCCGCCCGTTGATACGTTTCCTCAATCGTTTCCAACTCGGAGAGTAAACCCTGCAATTTCTGATGCTGTCCCGCCAAAAAGACTTCCATCTCTTGGCAGCTTCCCGAGACTTCAGCATGTTTCTTGTTTTCGCTCTCAATCTGTTCGGATACGCGCTCAATCCACCGTTGGGTACGCGTACTTTTTTGCGTCAATGCCGCGATTTCAGTCTCAAGTGCTTCCTGTTCCTCGCGTGATGCATCAACGGCTTTGCTTAATTCTCGGTTTTCCGCTCGAATCTCGGCGAGTTGGTGTTCAAGCCGGGTAACCTGGAGGTTCGCCTGCTCCATGTCTTTCGTCACCGACGCTTTCTCAACCCGTTTATCTTGCCACTGTGCTGTGAGGGTCTGCCGCGTTTTTTGTAAATCCGCTATTTTCGCGGCGTACGCCTTACGCTTCTCAGTTTTTCGATTAGCGTTCCGCGTCAATTTCCCGATCTCATTTTCAAGTGTCTCAAGCTCGCGTGCGCGACCGAGTAAACCACTCTGTTTCTGACTCATTTGACCGCCGGTGATCGCTCCAGACGTATCAATGATATCTCCATCTAAAGTAACGAGACGTGCCCTCGGCCGGAACTGACGGGTAAGTGCGACGGCAGCATCCAAATCCTCAATGACGAGTGTATTCCCCAACAGATGTTGCATAGCAGGTTCATACTCAGGGTCGTAGTCCACCAATTCCTGAGCGATGCCAATGACACCGGGCTTGTTGAGCAGTGCCTCATCATAGAATCTGCGTTCCCGTATAAAATCCAGCGGGAGAAACTTCACTCTACCCGCA
>JAPPDN010000735.1:11079-14770 GCA_028824575.1 Candidatus Poribacteria bacterium
CTTTTTAAGGAAAGCCACACTGCTTTGCGCGTCCTCAGCAGTTTCGGTAATAACACTCTGAATATCACTACCGAGCGCGACCTCTATCGCGACTTCATACTCGGCATCCGTCGTGAGCAATTCGGCAACAACCCCACAGACCCCCTGAAACTGATCTGGATAGTGGGTTCTCGCCTGCATTACCGCCCGAACACCGGCGTAGTATCCTTCATAAGCGGATTGTAATTCCTGGAGCGATTTAAGCCGTGAGACGTTACTGCCTAAGGTATTCTGTAAACCCTGAATTTCGGCTTCAATTTTGCGGAGTGCGTCTTGATTTTCCTGCAGGTTCGTCTCCACGTGATTCCGCTCGGCTTCAATATGAACCAATTCCGCCCTCAATTGTGTTTCAGCGCGTTGGATCGCATCGCGAGTATCAGTAGCAGCCTCGTGCTCGGTTGTTAATGCGTCTGTATTCTCCTTAAGACGATTGAGATTGCCCTCGGTGCTATTCCACGTGTGCTCTATTCAACGTGTGCTCAATCGCCAGACGTTTGCGCTCGCTGCTTTCCAATTCGGTTGCGGTTTCCTGTAAGGCAGTCTGGGCATCTTGTACAGACGCCTTAGTGGCAGTGATGCGTTCGGCGAGTTGTGTGAGCAGCTGCCGACGTGCCGCCAATCGGCTCTCCTCTATTTTGTGGGATGCTTCAAGTTTTTGGTGCTCTTGGGTCCGCTCTTGTTTCTGTGTGAGCAGTGCCGTTTGCTGTGCCTTCAAAGATTCAAGCGTCTGGAGGGCGCGTTCGCGTTGCTTTTGGATGTTGAGCTGCCGTTCCTTATGAAGAACTATCTGACGCTCAACTTGCTCAATTTGTGTTTCAATCTCGCGAAGAGCTGTCTGCCCGGCACGGATCGCTTCGTCCAACTCGGACTGACGGTTTGTGGATGCCTCAATGCGTTCTTCAGCAGCTTTAAGCGTTTCAGAAGCCGTCGCGACGGTGGTTAAAATCTCATCTAAGTCGGTTTGTGCTTGGCTATAATCGGTATGGAGTTTATCGTATTCCCGGTGCGCGAGGTCTAACTCAAACTGTTTTAACTGTTCTTGTTGTGTATTATAATGCCGCGCCTGCTCTGCCTGTTCTTTGAGTGCCTGCGTCTCGTGCTGTAATTCCTGAATGACATCGTTGATACGGACAAGGTTTTGCTCCGTCTGTTCGAGTTTACGGAGTGCCGTCTTTTTTCGGTGCTTATACTTGGTAATGCCAGCGACCTCATCAAATAGAAAGCGGCGTTCTTCGGGTCGCACGTTCAGAATCAGGTCAATCTTGCTCTGCTCCATAACGGAATAAGCATCAACACCGATACCGGTATCCATAAAGAGTTCACTGATATCGCGGAGCCGACACGGACTCTGGTTGATTAGATAGCGACTTTCGCCATCGCGGGTGAGGTGACGAGATACCTCAACTTCGGGGGATCCGAGAACAATATTGGGTGCGTCTTCTGCGGAGGCATTAGGATCGCCGCCATTAACATTTGAAAAGCGTAATGCCACTTCTGTTTTCTGTGCGGGCGCGAAATTAGCACCACCATTGAAAAGCAGGTCTCGCATAGAGGTACACCGAAGCGCACGCGCACTCTGCTCCCCAAGTACCCATCGAATTGCATCGGAGACATTGCTTTTTCCGCAACCGTTGGGTCCGACAATGGTAGTGATGCCGGGTTCAAGTATCAATTCAATCTCTTCAGCAAAACTCTTGAATCCACGAATTTTTATGCTATTTAAGTGCAAAGGTTCAGCCCTCCCACTACAAGTTTAAATGATTATCGCAATGATAAGCACTTTTAAAGGCAGCTTTCAAATCCGTTATCTTGCAAGGTGAAAGCACGCCTTCAACTTTAGTTCTATCCTGAACATTGATATAATACGCAATATAGACGAAAAAAGTTTCAGGATTTTCAGGTGTCCAAAGTCCTCGCCAGCGTCAAAACATCGATTTCAGCAGGGTCGGCAGTCCACAATTCGCTGACCGCTTCACGAATGGTAGCACCGGTTGTGAAAACATCGTCAATAATTAGGAGTCGTTTTCCACGAATAACATCCGGGTTTCGGACTTCAAAAGCACCAATGATGTTCTGTTGTCTTGCGTCTCTGTCCAAGCTGCTTTGCGCGACCGTGTGTCGCTTCCGAACCAAAGTATTTACGAGAACCGGCACGTCTTCAACTTTCGCAATTCCATCGGCAAGTAGCGTAGCCTGATTAAAACCCCGTTCCTGCAACCGTTTTTTATGAATCGGAATCGGTAGCACAAAGTCGTATTCTGCAATATCGCAGTCTGAAGGTATATGCGCATTTATGAGTTGAATCAAGGGTTGCGCAAACACCTTTTTCTTCTCAAACTTAAAGAGATGTATTGCTTGTTGGAGCGACTTGTGGTAAAATGCGATGGATCTCAATTTTCCGTAGCGAGGCAGGGAAATAGCACATTCATCGCAAAGCCCGTTGACACCCGGTGTGCCACATATATCGCACCAAGGTGGTTCAAGGCATTGAACATCTTGCCAACAGTTCGCGCAGATATAAGGGATAGAGGCAACGGTAAGAAAACCGTCACAGACGCGGCATTTCGCAGGATAGAGAAAGATGATTGCGGTTTCAAACATCTCCCGTAATAGGGATGATAATTGTAAACCGATTGACTTTGCTCCCATCAAATTTAACCTTATTGGAATGAAAAGTTATTATATAATAAGTTTATCATAAATAGATTTTAATGTCAAGGAAAGGAGAAGAAAAAACAAAATGGAAAGACCAATAGTATTCTACAACAAAGGACAACAACTCAACGGAGTCCTGCATTCACCAAAGGCTTCCGATACGCCGTGTCCAGCAGTTGCTTTCTTTCATGGATTCACTGGGACAAAGGTTGAACCGCATAGAATATTCGTTAAAACAGCGCGAGAACTTGCCGCTATAGGGTTTTACGCGCTCCGCTTCGATTTTCGCGGTTCTGGGGATAGCGAGGGTGATTTTTCAGAGATGACCATCGGTGGCGAGATTTCGGACGCTATCAAGTCGATTGATGTCCTCGCCGCTATGCCGGGTATAGATACTGAACGCATCGGTATCTTGGGATTGAGCATGGGCGGTTGCGTCGCTGCGTGTGTCTCTGGGCAAGATAAACGCGTGAAGTCAACAGTGATGTGGGCACCGCTCTCGGACGACCCACCAGATCGGAAACAGGAAATCTTAGAGAGGTCCAAGCACACACCGACCCCAGAGGAAATAGCGCAATCAAACGCAAACGTTGTCGGAAAGGCGTTCTATGAAGAACTCCCTGAAATATCGCCTTCCGCCCTTATCCAGCAGTTTACGGGTCCGCTTCTCGTGATTCACGGCAGTGGCGATGAAACGGTCCCGGTCTCCCACGGTAAACGGTACCATGAATTGATGTGCGGACGTGATGCTTTGACAAAACTTGAAATTATTGATAAAGGGGATCATACCTTTAATACCGTTGCAGCGGAGCAAGCGGTTATCGCTAAATCGGTTGCCTGGTTTCAACAGACATTATATAAGGAGGCACAACGATGAAAAATTCGGGAACATGGCGAGAATATATGGTTCAACGCCTCTGATCCGAGCCGAGTGAAGGGTTATCTCCAAGCAATTATGGAAGAATACCAAACTTTTGGAGACCCGCGAGTAGTCCTA
>JAPPDN010000353.1 GCA_028824575.1 Candidatus Poribacteria bacterium
TTCATCACCTTTGCCGCACAACCGATAGAACATATGTGCCACGTATCTCGCGATACCGTGTCCGCCGTACTCAGCTGTCTGGAGGTCAAAATCGGGTTCTTGCTGCCAGTCTCGTGTCGGCAGCACTGTCCGCCAGTAGCTATATTTCAGCATGTGGCGCAACCCTTCCGCAGTGGACTCACCGCGGCGATGGAGGATGCTCTGTGAATGGATAACGAAAGAACCCGCCGGGCCTTCGCTTGAAACGCCTTTCTCGGCTATATCTCGACCTGTTGAGCGAATATGCGAACCGGGTAAGAGTTCCGTCGGACCCATTTCTAAGGGTGTATCTTGTGGGAAGTAGAAGACCTCAACGAAATTGGTTTCAGGTCCAAAGACATGGTCAGCATCGTGATGCCACCCTTGTGCAGGCATCGGACACTCGACACGATGATTGCTCACCAGCACGGGTAACCCGACATTCTTACCAAGCAGCGAACGCAAGGCACCAGCAAGTTCACGATTCAGCAGCACATGCTCAATGTACCAGTCCTCAAGCAGGATAGAACTCGGTTCATGTGTATCCCGCATGCGTTCTAAATCGGCATGTGTTATACCCGGCGGAATAAAGCACGGATTTATCGGTAAGTCGCCATTGAGATAATCACACGTACGTTGGTTAATCTCATCGGAAACAACGCCTTGGAGTTGTAGGTAGCCGTCTCGGCAATACTGCAGCACCTGTGAATCAGTGAGCGTCGGTTCACAGTCAAAGTTGCGGTTTATTTCATCGTATTTCATTGTAGGTTCCTTAGGTTCCCTGAGTTAACGTTAGAAACTCCAATTTTCTCTTTCCATAAATCCTTGCAGATTTGTCCAGTCCACATCAAAATGCCCGCAGATGTTTGGAACTTTTGCAGCACGCGGTCTTTCACTTTCTTGTGTAACGACACAATAGTTCATAACCTTTGCTTGAGCAACAACGAACGGATCCGCGAAAGGATTATTTCCCAACTGTGTTCTATCAGGCAGCGATGCTTTGAAATGTGGCACTGAAAATATTTCTTTGACCAATTGCGTTACTGCTGGACTTGGCGTAACAAACATATTTTTCTGGAGTTCTATCCATTCGATTAAGTGATCTTCAGCCGCATTTCTATCTAATTCTCTGTAAACTTCACGCACAGAAATTATTTTGCCATTTTCTACCGCCTGATTGAATTTTTCCCAAAAACGTGGAAATTGTTCTGGATAGTAGTGCCCTATTACTATGAAACAATTTGTGTCGAATACGTAAGCCATTAACGTAGAGCCTTTCTCAATAGGCAATCTTCTAACCGAGGTAAGTTTTTGACCTTCACGTTTAGATGTTCCGCAAGTTGTTCAATAGAACAATGTCCATCACGATATTTTCCAAACGCAAGTTCCATAAATCTGTAACCCAAATACGCTGCGCGAGTGTTGTAATAGCTCCCACCACTTGAGGTTGTTCTATCTGTTCTTTTGCGTTTGTAATCTTCAGTCCATTGATCCATCTTTTCCCAATAATTTTCTTGTGTAAGAATACCTTTTTTGACTAACTTCAGTAAGATGACCGGACGGCTCACCTTATAGTGATTTGCCAACTCCTCAATTTCATCATCATCGTAAATGGAGTAATTGAGACGAGTGTTCAGATCGTCAGATGGAACTAGAAATTCAGCGGCAAATTGATCGCAGAAATCTTCAATTTCTTTGGAAGTTAACTTAGTCCTACGTATGATACCACTGCTAAAGGCACCACTGCTAAAAATACCGCTTCGTGTGATGCCATTCTCACCGATTAAAAGGTGCGCTAACTCATGAAAGAGTGAGAATATCTGTCGCACTGGTGGTCTACTGTTGTTTAGGTAAATCACCGGAAATTCATCATGAACAAGGCAAAAACCGTCAACTGAGTCGTCTTGGAATGCGTCCTTAAAAACAAAAATGCCTGCTTCTTCGATGCTATCCCGCCAATTTTCGAGTGCCTCTGCTGCAGCACTCCACTCCGCTTGTGTATCAACGTCTATGTCCAGATAAATCCGAGTTTGTTGTGCTAATGATGCAACTGATTTAGCAGATTTCGCCTGCAGATCACGGAAAAGTTTCTTTTCCGATGGATTTGTCCCGAGATTTAATTCCATTAAGGAAAGTTGCCTCGCATAAGCCTGTCTCAACAGAATATGGATTTGTGGCTCCAACGGAGTGTTATCAGAACTTCGTAACGCAAGATTTTCAGCTATATTCGGTTCTTCGGGAGGTTCTGGAAAAAAGAAAATGGCGATGGGACGCTTGTATTTATCCGCTAATTTCTCGAGTTGAATATAAGTCGGCGCGCGTTCTCCCGATTCCCAATCGTTGACGATTGAGGCATCTTTTTTCAAAAACGTGGCAATCGCTTCCACGGCATAACCGGAACGTTCGCGCGCCCATTTGAGGATGTCAGGGTTGATCCCATTAATGTATTCAGCCATGATGGTAATCTCAATATTTTAGACAGGGAATCTCGTGAGGCAAATTGATTTAGTCCTGAGTTTTATTATCTGTTAATAAATAACACTACCTTGATATATAATAACATTAACAAAGAATCTGTGTCAAATGTACAGTGAATTATGGATTATTTCTCCATTCTATAGACACCGATCCTGAAGCCGTAACGCTTGTAAAACGCAACGGCATCTTCGTTGTGGACGAGTACATCCAATCTGACTTTCTTATCTATCCATAAGTTTTCGTATAACCAGTCAAGCAACTGTGTAGCGATGCCTTTTCGCCGATGTGATCTGTCCACGTACAATTGCCGCATGTAGTAGTATCCGCCGTCATCTCTGTATAAGCAGTATGCGATGATATGTCCATTCTCTTTCACCGTATAGCAGATATAGTCGGTTGCCAACCACGCTTTCATCCGTTCGGTGAGTTCGGCTATGTTCATCGGATTGGGATGCTGTTCGTCCTCAATGAGGCATCTGTTCAGTTCAGCAAGTCTCTTGACATCACCCAGTTTTGCTTTAACGATTTCCATTTTCGTAATTTTCTATGATAGCAAAGGTCGTATCAATAACGGCTTGTTCTCCGTTTTCCCTACGGCTTTGCTTTTCAACATCGCTCAAGAGAATATGCTCACCCTTGCTCGGATTATCAAAAACAAACAGCAATGATAAGCGTTGCATCCCGAAGTATTCAGCAACTGCGAAAGTGGTAGCCGTTTCCATATCCACGGCAATATAACCTTGATGCGACCAACGCTGGATTTCTGCTTTTCCTTCTGCAAGCAGTGCTGATGTCGTCCAGATAGGACCTTTGTGTATCTCAACGGATGCAACGCGTGAAGGCGTAACCTGTTCAATAAGGTCGAGCGAAGCACTGATTTCTCGCTTCTGAGGTAAATAATATTGCGATGCACCTTCACCACAATATGCCGATGTTGCACAAACAATATCACCTGCTTGAATACTATTGTTCAACGCACCGCAGCAACCTGTTTGTATGACTAAGGATGTTCCCAACACACCGAATAGATGCGTGATTTCAGAAGCCATCGCATCACCGTACACGGAAGCGTAACCAACGCTGATGTTCTTATAATCACCAATCAGCACGTCCTCAAAAATACCATTCGGTGAACCGACTTCATAAATGTTCGTAAAAAAGGTACTGTGCTTGGCGTAATTGACTCTTAAATTGCGTGTTCCTCGCAGGATTAAAATGGTCGGGACCCTGTTCTCAGGGATATTTAAAAGCGACAACCATTCATTTTTCGTTAACTCTTTGAGCATTGTGTATTTTTGAAATCCTGTCTATATAGTTAACCTCACATTGTCCTGTTTTACAAGGTCCTTGATTTCCCATTCTGACCCGTAAGCCGCCAACACTTTCGTTTCTGGAGAGAGTCTCTCCATCACCTCTGGCGGAAAGACTTCCCGGATACCGCGCTCGTCCTGAAAAAACTGCGTCTTATACCGCAAAATCAAAAATCGTCGATCTCGGTCTTGGGGTTTCCATACCAGCACACCGTGTGTCAACATTTCAGTGATAATCACGACATCTCCCGCTTTCGGTGTCACATTGACGATAGCCGGATGGAGGGGAGCATCTGGATTGTCGGATTCAGGGAAAAACAATTTTTCAGGCCGTTTAAACTCGCGTTTGTGGGAACTCGGTAGAACAATCAAACCGCCATCTCCCGGATAGACATCCGTGAAATAGAAGAAAACAACGATGTCGTTTGTGAAGATTTGATCGTTTTTGACTTCATACCGTCGCGTCCAGCGGAAACCTTCACCGGCACAATGCAGCGGTGTCATCTCTTGACGTTCGTGCGTATTGACAACAAGCGACCCACGATTGAAACGCGGCTTATTGAAAGTCAACTCTTTAATGATGGGCCATGTGGTGGGGTGGAGCGTCAACGCTTCAAGCGATTTATCCGCTGAAAATCCGTTTGAAAAACCTTCACCACCTCGACTGATCCCCGGAGGCAGTTTATCTGGTGATGTTTGCACAAGCCGTTCTATTGCTGCTTGTGTGCTGCTAAGTTCTTCTGGGGTCAGGACGTTCTCTAAATGCAGGTAGCCGCGTAGGTCAAAGAGGTATTTCTGTTTAGGTGTCATGTCCGTTCCTCAAGCGGGATAGGGCATCGTTTTCTTGCAAGATATAGTATAAAGAATTGCTTTAAATTTCAAGATAATTTACAATGGAGGCAGAATCGCATCTAATTGCCGTGATTGTCCTGGCGACAAAGTCATGAAAACCCACCTTGGCTTCAGATTGCGGTGCCGTTCACGGCGATTTCACTAACCCGGATGGAGAATATCAACCACTCCGAAACAATTTTCTGTAATGTATGAGAGTGTTCAATCAATTTTGATAGTAGGTATATCCGCCTTGAAAAGGAGAATGCGATGTTTAAACAAACAATTCAAACTATCTATATACCTTTAGGACTGGGTTCAATACTTATAGTCGGTTTGATGATACTCTCTCATATCGGAGGTGCTGCACTGGAACCTGAAGTTTGGTTTTCGTTCACAGGAAATAAAGCGAAGGTCGCTGAAGATGCCAGTGGAAATGGAAATGATGGTAGGATTGTGGGTGGTGCAAAGCGGGTCAAAAGTAAAGAGGGTACCTACGGGTAGGTACATACTAACGAAGTCAATTTCGCCACTAAAAATCGGAAAAATTAGATACAATTTTTATTATTGTAGCATACGTCCAGAAGAAAGATGCATTAGATAATAATGTTGGTATAAAATGTTGCACATTAATTCTGGACGTATACTGTAATAGTACCGGCAATACCACAAGTTGTGTAGTTTTGGGTATTGCTGGGGACGGTCAAAGAGAAATTTGATTGTTTTGTTAATCCTTGACTGTCCGCTTAGCTCTCTTTCTTCATGTTTGAATACTTGAGCTATTGAAATTATAATACAAAATTATCACATTTAAAGCAAGGTAAATTTAACATAAAAAACGAAACTGTTAAGATAAAGTTACAGCGTTTTTTGCAAAGTTAGGTGCTATATATGTTTTAGAGAAGCATAAAATGGATTAATAATGACAATAAAAAACAATTATTGTGCTACACACATCAATTTTCGCCCTTATCTTCTGGCAATCTATAGATCCCCCATCCTGCTCGGACGATGACATTCTCGTCTCGCATGCGTTTCACCTCGTTCTGCACAGCACTATCGAATCCGATGAATGTACCTCACTTCGCAATTGATACACATAGTTGCCTGCAAGCGTCTCTTGCGTTCCTAAATTATATCCCCCAGTTCGTCTCGCAACCGTTCTAATTCCGCCTTCAACTCCAGAACAACCTCCGCATACGCCGGATCAGCATAGACATTACGCATCTCGTGTGGATCCTTCTCTAAATCAAAAAGCTCCCATTCTGGTGGTGTTGCGCGATCAATCGCTCCACCTGCTCCCAAAGCCTCACCGTAGTAGTAAATGAGTTTATACCTTTCCGTCCGCACGCCGTAATGCGCGGGGATATTGAAATGCGCCAGGTGCATCCAATACCGGTAATACATGGATGTCCGCCAATCCGTAGGCGTTTCACCCGCCAACGATCTTCGGAGACTCCGTCCTTGCATATCCTCTGGAATTGATATGCCTGCGTAGTCGAGTAGCGTTGGCGCGAAATCGACATTTAGAGCGATCTGTTCGCTGACACCGGATTCTGGAATCTCGCGTGGATACCGCGCAAGCAACGGGATCCGCATCGATTCTTCATCCATGAACCGTTTATCATACCAGCCGTGATCGCCAAAAAAGAACCCATGATCCGCCGAATAGATAACGAGGGTGTCCTCCGCTAAATCTTCAGCATCCAGATAATCGAGCAGTCGTCCGACATTCTCATCAATAGCATGCGCACAACGCAGATAGTTCTGCATGTAGCACTGATAGTTCCACCGTTTCAGCGCATCGCCTTCCAGACCTTCGGGGGTTGGCTCTGGTAAATGGTTTTTCCGCTGCATGATGCTGACCTTCGCTGTATTCATGCCAGCGGCAGCCGTTCGGTTTTCGTAATCGTCGTTGAAGGTCGGCGGCTCAGGAATTTCGTCTGTATAGAGGTGTAGGTGCTTCGGATTCGGAAAGAATGGATCGTGCGTCGCCTTATAGGTCGTCATCAAGAAAAACGGTTCATCCCTCTCACGGTTTTGTAACCAGTCAAGTGAACTGTCCGTCACGATGTCTGCGGAGTATCCGTTAAATCTTTTCAGTTCTCCCATTTCAATCATTTCAGGATTGATATGTGCACCTTGAACGGGAAACACGTTCCAGTAATCAAAGCCGTGCGGGTCTCTGACACCACCGTGTCCGAGGTGCCATTTGCCAACAACCGCTGTCTGATATCCGTCTTCGTGCAGCCGCTGTGCAACTGTTTTTTCCTGCGTGTGGTCGATTGTATCCGCGAGGGTTTTGATACCGGTCTTATGACTGTATTTTCCCGTTAGAATGGAACCGCGCGCCGGTGTGCAGATTGCGTTCGTGCAAAAACAGTTATTAAACCGCATCCCGCTATTGCCGATCCGGTCAATGTTCGGGGTGTGGTTCATCTCACTTCCATAGCAGCTAATCGCTGGTGCCGCGTGGTCATCGGACACAATGAGAAGTATGTTCGGCCTCTGTGTCGTTGACATGGCTTACTCCCAAGGTTTCAGGATAATCTTAGAATTTTCGTGAGAGGCGGAGGTCTCAAATGCCGCTTGGATTTCGCTCATTGGATAGATATTGCTGATAAGTAGATCAAGGAGCGTTGAACCTTCAATGACCTTCATCAACCCGGGGAATTGGTTGAGATTATAGTGCCACGCGCCAGCGAGACGTAACCCCTTACCGATGAGATCCGGGCTAACGTGGATGACAGTATCATTTCTACCGCTCTGTCCGACGAACGCTATTGTACCACGCCGACGCGTCGCATCGATGCAAAGTCGATGTGCTTGGACGTTTCCTGAGCAATCGAGTGCAAAATCGACACCGCGACCGTTTGTTGTGAGATCCCGAATCTGGTCCACAGCATCTTCATCGGTTGGATTGATGACGGCTTCGACACCCATCTGCTTAGCGCGTTCAGCGCGCCACGGAATCAATTCCGCAGCGATGACCTTCGCACCTCGGAACCGAGCGTTGGTAATCGCACCGAAACCGACGGGCCCGATGCCGGTGATTAGCACGGTATGTGTCGCATTAACACCCATCTCGTCAAAGGCTCGGTAAGACGGGCCCAATGCACAGCACGCAAGTGAAGCGTGTTCATAAGAGACGTTGTCCGGTATTTTTGGAAGCAACCAAGACGGCTTGAGAATATACTGCGCCATTGTCGCATTCCCGTAAGTGGATCCGACGAATTCCTCAAAATTGTAGTTGTTTTCACAATGAATGTAATCACCGTCGGTACAAAGCACACATTTCCCACACGGGTATTGCGGCATCACGACGACGCGATCACCGATTTCCACTTTTCCGGGTTGTGCGACATCAACAACTTCGCCTGCTGCTTCGTGTCCAAGCCGATCGGTTTTGTGTCCGTGCTCAAAAGCATGGTATTCCGTGCACATCGGTGAGGCGTGGATTTTCACAACCACCCAATCCTCTTTCGGTGTTGGGTCTGGCACCTCGACGAGCCCTGCTTGATGTTCGCCTAAAATTGCTGCGACCTTCATAGTTGCTCCTTGTGTCTTCCTAAAGATATATAGATATTTCGGTCAAACCTCCTGCCATTTTAGCATAGGTTGACCTATAAAGCAAATTGTAGCGTTTTGATACTGCGGATGTCTAAAAACTTTACTTGACAAAATTAACGAAAGTCTGTTTAATAATAGAGGCAGATCCAAATGATCACGGCAAGTTTGACTTGCGAGTTATGCCAAAGATATCGTGTTTGCGGTATGTTAGAATCTAATAATCTATTTGTAAAAGGACGGATCAATGAAAATAGAACAAAGGCTTGAAGAATTAGGTGTGGAACTACCAGAACCAGCGGTCCCCGTAGCGAATTACGTCACAACGGTGCAGACCGGCAATCTCATATTTACGTCAGGGCACGGACCCGGAACGGGCGAAGGTCCAATCTATAAGAGTCAGCTCGGTACGGATGCGACGATCGAAGAAGGTTACGCATCAGCGCGTCAGGTGGCGATCGCCTTGTTAAGCACGCTCAAACACGCCCTTGGCGATTTGGACAGGGTGAAACGTGTTGTCAAAGTGGTTGGGTTCGTCAATTCAGCGCCCGATTTTATTGACCAGCCTGCTGTCGTTAACGGCGCGTCGGATTTCTTCGTCGAAGTTTTCGGCGATAAAGGCAAACATGCCCGTTCCGCAGTCGGTATGGTACAATTGCCCGGTGGGATTCCGGTTGAAGTTGAAATGGTCGTCGAAATTGAGGATTAATCTCTTGAGGAAACTTAAAATCGGTATTATGCGTCACGAAAGCGCAGCCCGAAACGAAGTGGAGGGCGACTCGGGAGAAGAATACTCTAAGCATGAAGCCATGCTTACTACTCCGCAAGGAAAGTTAAAAAATGGCAGTTCAAATTGTTAAACCCCGGATACGCGGATTCATCTGTACGAATGCCCATCCGGTTGGGTGTCAGGCAAATATCCTGAGCCAAATAGATGAGATTAAGCAAGGTATCCCCTACAAAGAAACAGATATGAATGCGCTTGTTATCGGGGCGTCAACGGGCTACGGACTTGCCTCCCGCATCGCTTTAACGTGGGCTTACGGTGCCAAAACGCTTGGACTCCTCTACGAACGTCCCGCCGACGACAGACGTACTGCATCGGCTGGCTACTATAATACTGCTGCCTTCCATCAACAAGCGGCAGCAGACGGATTTCTCGCACAAAGTCTCAACGGAGACGCGTTTTCAAATGAGATGAAAACGGAAACTGTTGACCGACTCAAAGCGGACTTCGGCAAAATAGATACCCTCGTCTATAGTATCGCCGCACCACGCCGAATACACCCGGATACCGGTGTCTCACATGAATCCGTTCTTAAACCCATCGGCGCACCCTATACAGGGAAGACAATTGATCTGAATCAAGAAGTCATCGCACCTGTAACGATTGAGCCAGCGAATGAACAAGAGATCATCGATACAGTCGCTGTGATGGGCGGTGAAGATTTAGAGATGTGGGTTGACGCGTTGGCGGACGCGGAATTGCTCGCGCCAGAAATGACCGTCGTCGCCTATACCTATATCGGCAGTTCCTTGACCTGGCCCATCTACCGAGATGGGACTATCGGGAGAGCAAAGGACGACCTGAAAGCACGTGTGGATGCGCTTGACCAACGGCTCATAGACCAACTCGGTGGCAATGCCTATATTTCGGTGAACAAGGCCGTTGTAACACAAGCCTCTGCAGCGATTCCGGTTGTACCGCTTTATATCAGTATTCTCTATGACATCATGGACACGAAAGGCATCAATGAGGCACCTATTGGACAGATGCGGCGACTTTTCTCAGAACATCTCGGCCCGGGGTTACACCCCCAACTCGATAGTGAACGCTATATCCGACTCGATGACCGAGAGCTACAACCTGAGATAACCGACGCAGTGACCGAGCGTTGGGAACAAATTGATACCGACAACCTCCACGAACTCTCCGATTACGCAGGCTACAGACGACGCTTCCGAAACCTTTTCGGATTTGAAGTCGAAGGCATGGACTATGATGAAGCAGTAGAGACGGTGTTAGGGTTCTAAGGGTAGCTGCTTATAGAGGTCAAAGCCTTAATGCGTAACCTACAACCGAGAGAATTGCAATTCTACCGCGTACCAAACGGGCATGAGCCTTTTGCCCAGTGGTTTAACGCACTTCGAGACACACCGACGCGAACCAGAATTCAACGGAGGCTTGTAAGACTTGAAGCTGGCAATTTTGGTGACTGCCATGTTATCGGGGACGGAGTGTTTGAATTGAGGCTTCACTTTGGTGCGGGCTATCGCATCTATTTCAGTCACCCCGACAACATACGCGTTCTTGTGCTCTGTGGCGGAGATAAGTCAACACAGTCGCGGGATATTGAACGTGCAAAAAACTATTGGCTTGAATACAAGGAGACGCAATTATGAGAAAATTGAGAACCCTGCACGAGTTTCTAATGGAGCGATTTGCTGCTGACAGCGAGGAAGCAATCGGTTACCTCGACGTGGCACTTGAGGAATACCAAGAGGATGGCGACACTTCCTTCTTTCTGTTAGGACTCCAGCATGTTATTGAGGCACAGGGCGGGGTTTCCGAGGTTGCTAAGAAAATCGGTATTGCGCCGCAAGCCGTCTCGGACGTGCTCTCAAGCGAAAAGGCACCGCATCTGGATACGCTCAATAGGATTCTTCAGGGGCTTGGGTGTCGGTTGTCAATTCAGCCGCTAAAGGATCCGAATTCCAGTGCAGACAAGGATTACTCGGTCGCACCAACAGAAAGCACAGATCCGCATCTTGAAGTCACCACCGAGAGCAGCGATCTCCGTTAATTGATACATTCAGGATTTACTATAGTTGAACACAAAAATCTCAGCAGAGGTTTTTTGACATATTTCTGTTATCAGACAATTGTAAGGAGAAATCTATGACGCAACCAATTCAGGTTACAGTCTGGAATGAATTTAGGCACGAAAAGACGAACGATTTCATCCGTGGTATCTACCCAAAGGGCATCCACGCCGCAATTGCCGATGGTCTGGACGATTCCGGTGGCTTTAACGTCCGGAGCGCGACTTTAGATGAACCCGAACACGGCTTAACCGACGCTGTACTCTCAAGCACAGATGTCTTAATCTGGTGGGGACACGCCGCACACGGCGCGGTTGAAGATGCTATTGCTGACAAAGTTCGCGCACGCGTTTTGGACGGCATGGGGCTTATCGTTCTCCACTCTGCCCACTATTCTAAACCTTTTACCCGTTTGATGGGCACATCCTGTAGCCTCAAATGGCGTGAAGCCGGAGAAAAAGAACGTCTCTGGGTCATTGAGCACGGACACCCAATCGTTGAAGGCTTAGGCGAATACTTTGAACTCGAACACGCCGAGATGTATGGCGAGCCGTTTGATATTCCTGAACCGGATACACTTGTTTTCGTCAGTTGGTTCCCCGGTGGTGAGGTCTTCCGAAGTGGATGTTGTTATTATCGCGGGAGAGGCAAAATCTTCTATTTCCGCCCCGGTCATGAGACTTACCCGATCTATTACGATGAGAATGTTCGACATGTGATTGCGAATGCTGCACGGTGGGCAGCCCCCGGCAACGCGCCGACACCAGTCTTCGGAAATGCTAAGCCGTTGGAACCATTAGAATAAAACGTGTAGCAGTGAGCGGGCTTCTCTGAGTCCGCTCATTGCTGTTAAGGAACCTGTTATGCAGACAGAAGAAAGTCAAAATACTGAACACGTTGATATTCCACCCGTCACCGGTCCGTTCGCTGAACCGTGGTCGCTTAAGAAAATTATTGGGCTTGCTGCGGTATTTGGACCTGCGGCAATTGTCGCTTCGGTAAGCATAGGCGCGGGTGAAACAATCGTCGTTGTCCGCGCAGGCGCGTGGGCTGAATATAACCTGCTCTGGCTTGTATTGCTCAGTTGTGTTGTCAAGGGTGTTTTTGTTACCTATCTGCTCGGACGCTATACGGCAGTCAGCGGTGAATATATTGGGAATCGGCTCGCCAAATTACCGGGACCGCGGGGCTGGCTACTTATTGCGATTGTCATCTTTGAGATGGTGGGCGCACCTTTAGCGTGGGTGCCGATCGGTAAACCCTGTGGTGCGTTGCTCCATTTTCTGTTCAAAGATACGCTACCGTCTGTTGTCTCACAACCCGTTTGGGAGAACCTGATTACATCCTGTTTTATCACCCTCGCGCTCCTTTTCGGTTTACGTATCTCCTTTGAAAGGTTAGAAAAGCAGCAGCTCATTATCTGTGCTATCCTCGTTGTCGGCACGATTATCGGCACATTGATGGTGCGTCCCGACTTTGGCAAAGCACTGGTCGGGAGCCTCCGTTTTGGACACCTCCCTGAATTTCCTGAATGGGCACCGACGGATGCCGTTGAGAATCCATTGTTGACAATGGCGACAGCGTTCGGTTACGTCGGCGGTTCTGTCATGGGATACGTCGTCTACGCCAATTGGGTGAGTATGCATCGCTGGGGTATGACCTCTCATAATAACATTGAAGCCATCCGTCAGCGTGCCGCAAACAGTGATAAAATTGATTATCTTCCTGAACACCCTGAACAGGTCAGCCAGCTCCGAAAAATCCTTGCTCCTCTAAGATGGGATATCGGTATGGGGGCGATCGTGCTGTTCATTGTGACAGGCGCGTTTATGATCTCAGGTGCTGCCGTCCTATATGGGATGGAAAGCACCTTTGAAGGCTGGAGTCTGCTCACCGATCAGGCAAGCGTCTGGGAAAATATCCACGCGTCGCTCGTGTGGGTGTACTATATCTGTATCATTGTGGCACTCTGGGGAACGCTACAAGCACTCCCAGAAATCTACGCACGCGTGATGCAAGAGTTCTTTCAGGCGATCTGGCCCCACCGCGAATGGAGTTACGGTACGCTTCGCAAATGGGTTTGCCTCTATATTTTCCTTACAACAATAGTGTTGATCTGGTTAAACATTCCGTTTGATATTTTGACGCAGATCGCTGGTTTTATTTTGGCAAATTTTTCAATCGCGCTGATGATGCTTGCAGCGTTGTACCTGAACGCCAAACTGCCAGCTGCTTATCGGACACGTCCATTTATGTTCATCGGTGCCCTGATTTCTGCCGCTGTGCTTGTTACTTTTGCAGGAATTAGTGGCTGGGGCTTGTGCGTCAAACTTTTCGCTGGCAATTAAAGTTGATCCTTTTTATATAAGCACATAGAATATCGTCAATAACGCTAAATCTTCAAAAGGAGTTGAAACCATGGCAGACATGAAAGATAAACTCGCGAAACTGCAACAGGAAGGTTTCGTTTTAATAGAGGGCGCGTTGTCGCCAAAAGAGACGGAACATATCCGCCAGCGTGTTAACCACGCACGCGAACAGGGTTGGGAAGAAGGTTTGAACGCTGTCGGAAATATGTGGTTTGATACCTTGCTTGACCGTGAACCGGATACATACCAACCGCTCGTCGGGCATCCGAGTGTTCGGCCTTACCTTGAAGGCTTAATGGGCAAACAGTGTCAACTGCGGAGTCTACGTGCGCACATCAACCCCGGTCCCTATCTCCAAGAGTGGCACATGGATTTTTACGGCTACTGGCAGGAGCAGCGGTATGTTGAGGAACATCCGTTTGCGATGGCACCTGTGGGGATTAACACAACGTACTACTTTCAGGATAACGCCCCCGGTGAAGGGCATCTTAAGTTTATCAAAGGTGGACATCTGTCAGAGCCGCCGCATCTCTATCCGTTAGATCGCCCCAAATTTGAGGAATGGTGTGAAGCACAAGAACACGTGATCCTATATCCGAAAGCAGGCGATTGTGTCGTGTTCATCAACCACATCCCGCACCAAGGCGCAAAAGAGCGTGACGATATGGAACGGAGCAATGTCGTGTGTCATTATCAAGTAACCCCAATGTATGAAGGCGTTTGGCACGTCTCTCGACCCCGTGGGTATCAAGGCACGTTCCCGTTCGCTTAGAGATGCACACTGGTGCTTAAAAGGCGGGTGTGCTTCACATCCGCCCGTATTGCTTAGCATAACGTGAGTTTGATTAAAAGTAGTAGGCACGCTCCGTGGGTTCTCCGTAACAGGTTTGCATTTTTATTGCAGATTGGTGTATAAGTCCCCCTTAACCACACCAAAGTTTTCATGTGGAGGCGTTTGGCACGTTTCTTGACCGCGCAAGTATCAATCAAAGGACATTCCCATTACTTAACGAACTAACCCGATAAAAATTGGAGAACACTCATGCGTCAATTATTAATTTGCTTGTGTGCTGTGTATCTGGTAGGGAATTTTCAAAGTGTTGGCACAGCCGAGGAACTGGAAGGTTTAGTCGTCTATTTTGCTTTTGAGGAGGGGGCGGGTAAGACTGTCGCCGATCTTTCTGGGAACAAACAGGATGGGAAATTAGAGGGTGATACGTCGTGGAGCGATGGTAAAATCGGGAAAGCGGTTAATTTCGGTGGGAAGGATGGGGTTGTTCGGGTTGAACACTCTGATGCATTTGAATTTACCGACGGAATTACAATTACCGATTGGATTAAACACACTTTGAAAGC
>JAPPDN010000117.1 GCA_028824575.1 Candidatus Poribacteria bacterium
CCCCGCTTCGCAATTGACGGAGAAGTTCCAGCTGTGCGGCATCTGCTGGCTCTGTTTCTTCGGTCCAGAGTCCGCGGAATCTCACAGAGAGTTGAGACGGAACGTTATACCACCGCTTCAAAAATCCGAGTTTTTCGAGATAACTGAGGCTGACAAGAATCTTGGTCGCATTGCCGCTGCTCATCCACTCCAGTTCCTCGCTGGAGATTGTGCGGTAGATACCGCTGCCCTTGAAATTTTCAACGACCTTTAAGAGTTTAAGCAAAAATTGCTTATCCGGCGCGCTTTCTCTGATAAACCATTCGTGCAAGCCGCGATCGTCGTGACAGAAAAGCAGGACACAGTGTGCCTCCTTTTCGTCTCTGCCTGCCCTGCCGATTTCTTGGCAGTATTCTTCAAGCGTGCCTGTGAGTGTCCAATGCACGATATATCGGATGTCCGGTTTGTCGATCCCCATGCCGAAGGCGTTTGTGGCAGCGACAATGTCTAATCCGTTCTCGCTGTTATCGAAAAAGGCTTCTTGCACGCGTGTACGTTCGTGCGGTTCAAGTCCAGCATGATAGAAATCTGCTCGAAACCCACACCTTTGGAGAAAATCTGCGATCTCTTCAGTTTCGCGCCGCCGTCCGGCATAGATAATTCCGTTTTTCGGTAAGGGGCGCGGGTCTCCAGAGTTCGCTTTTTCTTGCGCTCTCAGAAATGTTTCGAGTTGTTGATATTTTTCCTTGTCATCCGCATTGTGTTGGACGCTCAGTTTCAAGTTAGGCCGCTCAATCCCTTGGATGAGGATACGAGGGGTCGGTATATTTAGCACACTGAGTATGTCTTTTTGGATCTCTGGTGGTGCTGTTGCTGTGAAAAGTGCGGTAACGCGCGGCTGAAGGACATCAATCGTATCTCTGAGCGATAGATAGGCAGGACGGAAATCGCGACCCCATTGCGAGATACAGTGTGCTTCATCTATAACGAATAGTGAAATAGGGAATGCATTTAGAATGTCCAAAAACCGTCGGCTTCGGAGGCGTTCTGGGGAGACGTAGAGTAATTTTATCTCGTTTCGCCGCAGACGTGCCAATTCATGCTGGTATTCTTCCCATGTCTGTGTGCTGTTTATTAGGGAAACAGCATTGATGCCTTGTTCACGTAAAGCGTCAACTTGGTCCTTCATCAATGAGATGAGCGGGGAGATGACAACTGTGATGCTATCGAGCATCAAGGCAGGGAGTTGATAACACAACGATTTTCCGTGTCCTGTCGGGAATACAGCGAACACGTTTTTGCCATCTAAAATCGCCTCAACAATCTCGCGTTGACCCTTACGGAAGAATGTGTAACCGAAGTGCGTATTGAGTGATTCCAGAAGCGGATCTGTCGGTGGTTCAGACTTTTGCGCCGGTTCTGGTACATCAACCGACTCCAGAATGGCATCTACCTTTTTAAGCAAATCCTGCAAATTTGGCATATTTTTACGGTGTACTATAATCCGCTACGAAAAGAACCGGAAGCGGAGAATGTGGAAAATTGCGGCAACGCCGTCTTTCCAACTAACGGTTTTCCCTTCGTGATAGTCTCTCCCGTGATAGGAGATAGGGACTTCAACGATTTTACACTTCCGCTTGGCGAGTTTCGCTGTAATTTCCGGTTCAAAACCGAACCTGTCCGAGTAGAGCGAAATCTTTTTCAGAACCGATGTCCGTATTACCTTGTAGCAAGTTTCCATGTCAGTCAGTTTTGTACCGTTGACGATATTTGCGAGGGTCGTGAGAAATTGATTCGCGAGATAACTCCGTAACAACCCTGTCTGCTTACCTTTCATAAACCGAGAGCCGTATACCACATCGGCTTCGTCATCTAAGATAGGCTTCAGCAATTTCGGATAGTCTTGCGGGTCATATTCCAAATCGGCATCCTGAATGAGCGTAATCTCGCCGGTAATATGTTGGAAACCCGTGCGGAGTGTTGCCCCTTTCCCTTTATTCACATCGTGGTAAAAGACCTTTACCGATATCTCGTCTATGTTTCCTGCAGCTGCGTCTATCGGCATCTCGGTTATTTCGAGGTAACTGGATATTTCGTTCGGAATATCGTCAATACTTTCGATTTCCGCTAAAATATCGCGCGTGCCATCTGTTGAAAAATCGTCAACAAGAATCAATTCTTTTTTCATACCGATTTCAACACTGACAACCTGTTGCAAAAGCTTTATTAGGCTTGCGACCTCGTTGTAAATCGGAATCACAATGGATAGCGTAGGCTCCATCTGGATGTCCCCAATGTTTGTCCCACTTCTTTAACGTAGGATATGATAGCGTCGAAGCGAGGTTGAACACTCTCAATTTCTTCTACCTAAATGATACCGAATCTTTTTCTTAAAAGCAAGCATAAAAACTGAACAATCCAGCACCATTTGGTTCTGCGGTATCTTCAATCGCTGTGTTCACACGTTTTAACTAAGGTTTCAATACACGCGCTTCATCAAATTTGTTGACTAAGTAAGCAACACCCTCACCTTCAGCTATACCTAAGACAATCTTAGCTTTTCCATCAGGCGCGAAAAGTGATAGGACCCCGCCGCCCGCATTAACCATGAGAGAAGCACCGGTTTTCCCTTTTGACCCCTGAGTTGTCACAACGCCATTACCCTCCGCAACCAAAAGAGAAGCCGCACCCATCCCCTGTGGACCCTTTGGTCCGTAAGTTATCACACGCCCACCATTTCTGTCCGAAGAGATAAGAACTTGAGGAGCCATACCTTCACCCATTACCGTTATATCCTTACGCACGATTAACTCTTGAACGGTCAGTTTATCAATCGTTTCATATCCAGATTGTGCTGTGGTGTCACTGTTCATGTGACCAAACATAAAACCAGCAAGGGTCAGCGATCCACCTAAAAACATATATTTCAACTTTTCACGCAATCTAAACTTCATCGAATACTCCTTGCCTGAAACAACTTGCGAGATGTTCTCAGAACGGGTTTGAGAGACATCCCTGTTTTAAGCATACGATAATCGCTCAACCCGTTTCTCCAAAGGCTCCATTGTCTCAAGAATAGTACGCATAAGCGATGCCTGATCGTCGGCGTACGTAGCATTATTCCACTGATTCTCCCGCTCACCCGGATCCTTTTCCAGATCATAGAGTTCGCCGTAGGCGTGCCCACAATACCATGTCAGCTTCCGCGTATCTGTTACAATCGTTTTAAGCCGCAAACCGCGTGGATCGTCCACACACTCAACTAATACTGAATCTCGGACAGATGCTGTTTCTCCGGTAAGCATCGGCATCATGTCTACGCCATCTGTATCCGACGGGATCGGCAAACCGACCGCAGACAATACTGTTGGTACAATATCAACGTGGCTGAACAGTGCCTGGGTGCGTTGCCCAGCAGGGAGAGCCGCAGGAAACCGCATCAACGTCGGTACACGGACAAGCTGCTCATAGTGGAACGGTCCCTTCATCCAGAGACCGTGGTCACCGAGCAGTTCACCGTGATCCGTCGTGAAGAGCACTAACGTGTTTTCTGCCAGTCCAGACGTATCCAGACACTCCAGAATCCGATGCATCTGCTGATCAATAATCTTCACCATATTGTAGTAATATGCCTTACCGAGTCGTGCATCTTCTTCCGAGACTTTACGATAGTCAGCACCGCCACCCTGTCCTGCAATGGCAAACCTTCCGCGTATCTCTGACTTTTCAAGTTCACCGCATCGCGCCTCGAAAAAGTGCGGCGGTTTATCGTCTAATTCGCCTTCAACAAAATCGGGAAGCGGGACCTGTGCAGGATCGACACGCGCCGCAAATTCAGTCGGGACGCAGTGCGGATGGTGCGGGTCTTGGAAACCGACTGCCAGCAGAAACGGTTGCGTCGCATCGTGGTTCGACAAGAAATCTACCGTCCGATCCGCCGTCCAAACACTATTATGATATTTCAGTGGTATATTCCAGTCGTAAGCCTCGCCACCGAAACCCCTCTCACTGAGACGTGTCGCTTTACTGTAACGCTCGAACGCTTCTTCGGAGACCTGAGAACGGACCCATTCGCCATAATGTCCAGCGATGCCGTAAGTCGCGTGTCCGAGTGCCAATTCGACGGTTTCAAATCCGTAATAGGGACCTCGGAAATCGGGGTAGCGTGTCGTATCGTTACGCGTTTCGATGGACAGTTCTGCGGAGGCACCGAACGGTTGGAAGTGTGCTTTGCCGATATAGTGGGTGCGATACCCAACCTCACCGAGTCGGTGCGAGAGCATCGGTTCATCTTCGGGGACGTTCATACCGACGTTCCACGCACCATGACGGCTCACATACCGTCCAGAAAAGATTGAGGCGCGAGCAGGCGTACATACCGGGTTCGCACAATACGCACGCTCGAAACAGACCCCTTCAGACGCGAACTTATCCAGATGCGGCGTATCCGTGAACGTTGAGCCGTAGCAGCTCAGGCTATCTGTCCGCTGCTGATCGGTCGTGATAATCAGGATATTCGGTTGTTGTGTGCTCATAATGTTAAAGGACGCTTCCTCTCTATCCGCAAAACGGTTTTAGATAAGTGTAGCTCTGTTCGGCTGCGTCTTCTGGCTCCATAATCTCTCGAAACGCCTGATGCACCGTTACATAGCCGTCGTAACCGATCGCTTCCAGACCTTCAAATACCCGTGGAAAATCAATACCACCTACGTCTTGTAGACGGATTGGATCGTGCGGGACTTCTCCCTGAATCCACGTCAGAAGTCGCGTCTTCCCGTCTGGTCGGCGGATATGGTTCTGGAGATAGACGTTGAGAAGATACGGCGAGAAACGTTTGAGCGTCTCGACACCGTAATCCTGTGCGCAGAGATCAAGGTTAGCGGGTTCGTAGATGATCCCAAAATTCTTTCTGCCGACGCGTTTCAGGACATCAACCGATCCGTCTACCGTCTCAAACAGGCTCTGCGTGTGCGATTGATGTGCGAGACGGATACCACGCTCTGCAGCTTCGTCGGAGGCGCGTTGTGCCCAAGGAATATCTTCCTCAACTTTCATCGCAATACGGATGAGGTCTGCACCAAGCAGCTCCGTTAAATCGAGGTAAGGGGTAATATTACGGAGTCCATCGGGACCTTGCTCGTTGTTGAGCGGCACCGGAAAATCGCCGGTGACCATGGAGACTTTTAAGTTGAGAGATGCTGCCTGTTTACGCGCGGCGGTAATCTGCTCTAAAGGCGAATGGATACCGACTTGGGAGGCGCGCATGCAAACCGCTTCGTAGCCGAGTCCGGCAGCGAGTTCAGTCAGTTGTGCGAAGGTGTGCGTAGCATCTGTTTTAGATGCTGTTTCCGCAACACGTACGGAAAGTGAGAGTTTCATTGTATGCTTTTCTCCGAGGTTCAAACATCTTTTCTTGTAGGAGCGAGTTTTGCTCGCGATCTTCGTGGCATCATTTAACGTCTTTTCTTGTAGGAGCGAGTTTTGCTCGCGATCTTTGTGGCATCATTTAACGTCTTTTCTTGTAGGAGCGAGTTTTGCTCGCGATCTTCGTGGCATCATTTAACGTCTTTTCTTGTAGGAGCGAGTTTTGCTCGCGATCTTTGTGGCATCAACTTTTGCGTGGTACAGCGTTACAACAAAATATCGGCAATTGAAAGTGCCATCAAGACAAGGCTAATCATGCCGTTCAGTGTGAAGAAGGCGAGGTTGACACGGGATAGGTCTGTCGGTTTGACGATTGCGTGTTCGTAGATAAAAATTAACACGACGATGCCGACACCGATATAATAGAAAACCCCTAACGCAACAAGGTGCGGGATACCGAGAAGGAGCAGCACGGCGATGACGTGCAAACCAGACGAGAGCCATAACGCCCACCGGATCCCGATTTTCGCAGGGACGGAGTGTAGTCCGTGTTTCCTATCGAAGTTGACATCTTGACACGCATAGATGATGTCGAACCCGGCTGTCCAGAGCAGCACGACGAGGCACAGGACTATCGGTGGTAATGCGAAGCTTCCTTTGATTGCAATCCACGCACCGACAGGCGAGATGGAGAGCGCAAGTCCGAGCCAGAAGTGAGAGAATGCGGTAAAACGTTTGGTATAGGAATAACCCATAACCACAGCAAGTGCGACGGGTGATAAAGCAAAAGCGAGCGGGTTCAACCGCCACGCCGCGAAAACCAACAGTCCGGCAGAAACAATGGTAAAACACCATACCGCGCCCGTTGTGATTAAACCCGCAGGAATCGCACGCATGGCAGTGCGCGGGTTTATGCTATCAATCTCAGCATCGGCGAGTCGGTTAAACGCCATAGCGCAACTCCGTGCCCCTACCATTGCTACGAGAATCCAGCCGAGTTTTGGAAGCGGCGGAAAGCCGTCCGATGCGATAAAAGCACTCATCACAGCAAACGGAAGCGCGAAGACGGTATGTTCAAATTTGATCATCTCTAAGATAATTCTGAGTTTCCGCATCTTTGTCCCCGCAAACCTCTCATATTGTAGGAGCGAGTTCTGCTCGCGACTTTATTTGCTCCGACTTGGCTTGGATAAATGATAAGCATATTGTAGGAGTGAGTTCTGCTCGCGACACCTGCTGATGGCTGATCGCTTAAAAAGGCAACAGGTTACCTGCAGCGTCAAACGCAAACGGCTTCGTGTCCCCGATAACCGCTAACCTCGAATGCAGTTTCGCATCTTCAAGTAGTACCTCAGAGATGTCGAGTTCCGTCAATCTCAATGTGCTTTCAATCCGGATAACCCGGGCATCTTCCGGTTCAGTAAGACCGATGGTGTCCAATGCAATTTCAATCGCCTCGCGGTCGGTGTCGTAGTAGAACGGGATTTTTGACTTCTGCGGTCCAAGCGCGGTGATACCGTTCATGTAGGTCGAGTGTCGGTCAATCTTGTCCACAAGGCGGGTCGTTGTGAAATCGGCGAGTCCGATACCAGTGGCGTTGCCGTCGCTCTCTTCAGTGAGATCCCGGACAAAGATACGGAGGATCGCAGGTTTGGCGGGTTCAGGTTCAAAGTTCTGCATCATCCTGCCGATGACATTCGTATCCATACCGGTGCCACTAATATTTTTGCCTGTCCAATCCACGATCAGCAGATCGAGTTCATCGAATGGGAGTCGTCCCATCAGCGATTTCGCCTCAACGAGCAGTTCACGTTCACTTTGAAGCAGTTGTGCGGCGGGCATCGCTACTGCCTTCGCGGTATCTTCGTGTGCGTTTTCGATCAGACCCAAACCGAAAGCAATTTTCCCGGTGTCGAGAATGAAGCCGCCGACTGCAGTGATAACGTGTTCAAAACTATATTGGAAGAAGGCGCGGTGGTAGAGGTTTGCCCCCTGCTGTTTACCGAGTCCGATCACCAGCATCTTCATCAAGCCGCTCTCGATGGAGCCGTTAAAATCTGTGTGTGCCTTGATACGATTCAGCGGAACGACGTGGTCGGCTTCAGCAGCATACCGATCAAAGAAAACCGGCAAGCCATCTGCCGTTTTTCCGAGTTCCACGACCTCCATTGTCGCTTTCACCGGTGCGCCGACGGTCTCCTCGGTGATACCGTAATGTTCCAGGACGCTTCGTTGTCCTTCAGCGGTTGCGCCACCGTGGCTCCCCATCGCTGGAACCACAAAAGGTTGTGCGCCGAGTCCTTTGAGATAATCAACTGTTGCTTTAACGGCTACATCAACATTCGCGACACCGCGGCTGCCAGCGGTAATCGCAACAGTCTCGCCGGGTGTGACAATAGCAGAAGCGTTAATCCGATCTAATTCCGCGTGAATCGCTGCGGGGAGGTCAGCGAGAACGGGTGCCTCAAACGCCTGTTGAATCCGTGTCATTTTTGGAAGTGCCATGCGTTTCCATCCTTTATATTTCACCTATAGGTAGACTTTAAAGGCAATTCTATCAGAAACAGGATAAGAGTGCAAGGGAAATGTGGAATAGCTGTCAGCCATCGGTCGTCGGCTGTCGGCAGTCAGAGGGGAAGGCACGAAATTTTCAGGCAACTCGGTGCGGTTAGGAATGTAGATCGCGTTTGGGCGAGTCCACCGAAAAACCGCCCCTACCTTAATTGGGGATTGACGAGGTTAGGAAACCTCGTCAACAAGTCTAATAATTCTCTCTTAACGTTGTGCCACTCCTGAGCGTTTGAGGGCTGCCCATTGTGTTGCAAGTTTACCTTGCGGTTCGACGGGCAGGAACGTCTCAACGCCTTCCATTATCAGGCTGATTTCGTCTTCGTCTAACGCACGGATGAAGACTGCATAATCGTCCAATAAACCGGCAAAGGTCTCGCCCCCTGATTCTCACTGCGAGGCAAAACGCACACTCGGCGTTGCTTCAGGCGACGTACCTTCAGACAAGTAGTACCTATTGAAACTATCGGCTATCAGCAAAAGATGCACCTGTTTAATCAGAATCCTCTTTGCTGGCAACTGATAACTGAGTACTGACAACTATTTTGTCTTGATAAGGGATTCGTAGAGGGTGTGGAGTTTTTGTCCGATACTTCGCCAATTGTAATCCTGTTCGACGCGGGCGCGTCCATTTTCGCCAATCCTACGACGAAGTGAAGGGTCAGTGAGCAGTCGGATGACTGCCTCGGCAAAAACTGTTGGTTCGTCGGCGATAAAGATTTCTTCACCGTCTTTGAGATCTAAACCCTCCGCACCGACTGACGTGGAGACAATCGCTTTACCCATCGCCAACGCTTCAAGGATTTTCAGGCGCGTACCGCTCCCGATACGCAACGGCACGACAAAAACCGTAGCCTCGGCGAAATAGGGTTTGATTTCCGGCACGCGTCCGGTGACAATAACGCCTGCTCTCTCGGTTAACCTTTGCACACGTGCCGATGGGTTGCCACCAACAATCGAAAATTGGACATCAGGTACCTTCTCTTGTATCTGTGGTAATACCGCATCGGCAAAGAAGGCGACAGCGTCTTCATTCGGATACCAATCCATACTTCCAATGTAAATGAGGTGTGCCGGAGCTTCGGACGTAAAGTCGGGCTGGTAATGTGTGACATCTACACCGTTCGGGATGATCTCAATGGTATCTGCCGTGCAGTGTCGTTGAAAAACGGCGGCATCAATGTCAGAAGTACACGTGACCGCGTCGAACTTCGGGCTTAGCACGCGTTCATAGCGTTGGAATGCAAGTTGCTGCGTCCAATACGCGAATTTATAGAACGGATTGGTCGTTTCATCGCAGAGTCGCTGCCAGATCGCAGAATCGACGTTCTGTTGTGAAAGCACACCGGGGAGGTCGGTGTCTGTCCGAAACTGTGCCGTGTGGAACATCTCATAATGGACGAGATCGAAGTCTTCAGTCGCGACTAACTCTCTAAATTTCTGGCGATAGGCAGGCAGCGCATAGCGGGCAACGGTAATCGGTTGCCGTTTGAGGAAGGCGTTGACGAGTGTACTGAACGATACGCGTGGAAGTGTCGGTGCGTTGGGGACGAGGTGAACCTGAATGCCTAACTGCTGCAACTGGGCAACCCCGTCCGCATCTGTCGGTTGTGTCTCCAGCGCGAGCAGTGTTACATCGCTTTTTTGTGCAATCTGTTTGAGGAGGTTAAAAACCCGAATACGTCCGCCATCGGTGAGTGGAAACGGCACAGTAGGCGATAGGAAAAGGATTTTCATTTTTTTAATCAGGGTATCGCTTAACTGACGAAATAGTATGTTGACTTCTTGGGTAATGCTTCATAGCACCCTCTGGGGAGAAGCATGTTGGTTTTTGATAAGGATACAGGTTTTAGATACACAAGTCAATGAAAAAATCAGGACGAAGATTCAGCACTCATATTTCTCGCGACGGATTGTGTAAGTTCTGAAACCGATGCGCCTCAACTTCTGATGTGAATATTACGAAAAAACCGAAAACTAAATAGCCCTGTATAATTTGCTTTTTGTCGTAAAGTATCGTATAGTATAGAGTTAGATATAGCCTTGATTCTTTTTAACTTGAATAATATTTAAAATAGCCCTATTATAATGATTTGTGCTATGATCTTTTCTGAAGCTAAAAATTTTTGCAAGCACCACAAAAATTTTTGCCTTTTTACACAGCTGAGCGAAACGAGTTCTCATTGGGTTTAAAATTGATAAGATGCTATAAGCTCTGATTTTACAAGGGTGTATGGTATGTGAACCTGTAGAAACACAATAACAAATCAGAAGGCTGGAAGCGTTGGCACGGTTTTTGCAAACATGAGTTTAATAAAAGATCTTGAGTTGTGTAAAGGTATTAACTACGGTCAGGTCTCCCAACTATTGCGGTTGGTGATGAGGACACTGCCCATAAGCATGATGGCCCTTTCTTCTTTGCTACAGAGACGGAGGCATATTATTAATGATATTTTTTAAAGGGACCGCCCTTTTACTCGCGTTGGTGCTTGCTCTTTCTGTGCCAGCAATATCGGCATCTGAGGAGGACTCACCTCCTCCAGGGTACCGTATCCATCGATCCATTCCCCCACAGGGTGCTAAGACTCACGTAGTCGTTCCGGGCGAAAGGTTCCGCGCCAGCGGATTCAAACGTTGGATCTACGGTAGCGATTACCGGGATCTCTGGACCACGCCAATCGAAGTTGCAGTCCTCGACCTCGACAGTGTAGGCGGCGGGTTGACACCGCTTCGCACTGGCGGCTTCGGGCAGTCTATATCGCTTCATTTCACAGGTGAGGATGGTCGCCGGTATACGGTTCGTTCGCTTGACAAGGATCCCACCAAACGGATATGGGAAGTACTCAAGGGTACGATCGCCGATGACTTCCTTCAGAACATGGTTAGTGCGCTTCTGCCGACAGGGGCACTTGTAAGTGATCCGCTGATGGAAGCCACCGGCATTCTCCATTCCAAGCATACACTTGTCGTTATTCCAGATGATCCGAGGCTGAAGGAGTACCGCGAGCAATTTGCTGGCCTTATAGGAACGCTACAGGAACACCCTTCGGAAGGTGTTGATAATACTCCAGGCTTTGCGGGTTCCCGACAGATCAGTGGCACGGAGAGGTTGTGGGAGCATTTGGAAGAAACGCCTTTTAACCGCGTTGATGCTCGCGCGTTTCTCAAGGCGAGATTGATGGATTTTCTCATTGGCGACAAGGATCGTCATGATGGTCAATGGAGATGGGCGCGGTTTCCCGATGGCGAAGGGCATATCTGGGTGCCAATACCGGAGGATCGCGATCACGCTTTTAGCGATCTTGACGGGGTCGTCATGGCAGTCGCGCGTAGAGGGGTCCCCGTTTTCATGGAGTTCGAGGATAAGTATCCAAGTCTGTTGGGCTTGACGATTACTGGTTGGGAGCTCGATCGCGAGTTCCTTGTCGAGCTCGATAAGGCTGCATGGGACTCGGTCGTAACAGCGTTTTGCGAAGCTCTATCCGATCCGGTTATAGAGGAGGCGGTAAGTCGGCTTCCACAGCCATATTACGAGATCGTTGGAGAGGCTCTTACTGAGGCACTTAAATCGAGACGGGACGCATTGCCTCAATTTGCCAGCAGGTACTATGCGTTGATTACTCGGCAGCCTGAAATTCAAGCGACGGATCAGGACGAGTACGTCGCGTGTGAGCATACACCGAGTGGTGATTTGGTCATCCGTATCGGTCTCATAGAAGGTCCCGATGGAGAAAGGAAGGCACCCTATTTCCAGCGGACGTTCACCGCCAAAGAATCGCGAGAAGTCCGAGTATACCTCCGGGGTGGAGACGACCATGCGGAAATATCAGGCACAACGGGTCGTGTCAGGGTTCGTATAGATGGTGGCGGTGGGGACGACACGTTTACAAACGCCTCCGCGGCGGGTGCCTCACAGACTCGGTTCTATGATTTTCGTGGGAAAAATCGGTTTGTCAAAGGCAAGGGCGCGAAAATCGATGAGACTTCCTACAAACGTCCTCCGGGATGGATTCCCATTTTACTTGCGCGGTATGCACTGGATTGGGGTAAGCACACCTTTACTTACCCGAGCATTACGATAAATCCGGATCTGGGTCTGTTCTTGAAGGCACACCACAGCCGGATGTATTTCGGCTATCGAAAAGCCCCTTTCGCTTCGCGACATTCTTTCAACGTTGGATTCGCCACGAATGGTTTCGAGCCTTTTGCCTCCTATACCGGCGACTTTCGCCGCGTCCTGCCGAATCTCGACGGGAGAGTTCGCTTCAAGTATTCTGGCATCCAGACAATCCGATTCAACGGATTCGGTAACGACACTCAGATTTCAGAACCGTCCTCCTTCTATAAGGTGGAACAGAGTCATGTCGCTTTCGCACCTTCCCTCTATTTTCGCAAGAAAGAGCATGAGGAAGATGTACCTGGGGGGCCTGCGGAACCGCTGCGCTCGGCATTGACAGCGCACCTGGGGCCGATCCTCAAGTATTCAAGTACGCCATTAGATGCCAACGCGGACAGATTCATCTACGCTCCGGATCGTCCGGTGTATTATGGCACAGGTTACTTTGGTCAGGTAGGTGCGTCGGGTGAAATCATGTACGACACGCGAAACAATCCAGCCTATCCGACTCGTGGGTTTTTTGTTAGGGCTGCTGGAGCTGTCTACCCAAGAGTTTGGGATGTGGCGTCTCCGTTTGGCAGTATAGAGGGTAGGGTTCATACTTATCTCACTGCTGGTATTCCGACAAACCCGACGTTTGCCCTGAGGGTAGGGGGAAAGAAAGTATGGGGAACTTTTCCTTTCCACGAAAGTGCCTTTCTCGGCGGCCCCGGCTTTGCTGCTACTGGTCTATCGGATAGCCATATACGCGGTTTCCGGAAAAATCGGTTCGCTGGAGACACCTCGGTGTATGGGAATGCCGAGCTGCGACTTGTGCTGCTCCCAATCAACTTCATAGTGCCAGGAGAGTTCGGCGTGTTCGTTGCGGCTGATGTTGGTCGGGTATTTTATGCCGAAGATCCAAATGCTGCAGACAAGTGGCACACCGGTGTCGGCGGCGGCTTTTGGCTCTCTTTTCTTAAACGTAAGCAGACTTTGAGCGTTGCGCTCATCAATGGCGATGATTTGACGGGCGTATATCTGCGCGCGGGCTTCATGTTTTAGCCAATCAAATAGGAGAAATAGCGTATGCTCAACAAAATATATGGCATACTCAACAACATCATTATACGTCTCGTTGTTTATTATCTTGCATGGCTTTTGGCTCTCGGCGGGATTTTTCACCTCTTTCCCCAAATTCTCATTTATGTCTCTCAAGAGCGTGAACGTGTCCAAGGGCGTGAACGCCTCTTTGAAGGCGAACAAGGTGATCTGGAGAAAATCAAAGAGGGGGTTGCCACGCTTGTTGAAGGCAATATCAAAGAAGTCCTGCTCATGGTTACATTTGTGGATCCGGCGCGTACCATTCCGGTTATGGTTGCTCTGGCAATGGCATTTTGGGTTACGCTCCCGATTACGTGGTTATATCGGTGGACGCGACCGCGCAAGAAATACAGTCAATCCTTCGCACACACTTTGCTCGTTATACCTATTGCCATATCGTTAGTTGTTTTTTTGGTCAAGGATAGTATTGCCCTTGCGTTCAGTTTAGCGGGCATCGTGGCCGCTGTCCGTTTTCGTACTTCACTTGAAGAACCGATGGATTCCGTATATATGCTTATGGCTATCGGGATAGGGCTCGCGGCGGGTACGCAACTTATTTTGGTGGCTTACCTTGCATCCGTGGTTTTTGTCATCATTACTCTGGCTGTATGGAAAAGCAATTTTGGCGCGCAACCGGAAGTACTTTCTGGCTGGAGAATCGATAATTCTGGAAAATGGGGCCCAGCCCCTGGAGAAAGAGGCATTGCCACCGAAAACCTTTATAATGCTCAGATCGAAGTGCACACGACGAAGGTGAATGTAGCCAAAAAATCAACTGTGCAAATTCTTGAATCCAGTACCAAACGGTGGCAGGTAGCAGGTGTGGTCGAAAACCCAGATGGGACTTCAATCGTTGTATTTGATGCTTGGCTAAAAAAATCTGTCACTTTGCCTTCCTTTATACAGGATATTGAAGAAAACGGAAGAGGGTGTATCAACGACGTAAAACTGAAGGGGAAAGAACTCGGGGGAGGATAATCACACATGCAGAATCGCGGAAATAAACTCTTGTTAGGATTCCTTGTTTTTAGCCTTCTTATCCTTTTAGTGTCGATGGTTTATAGAGAAAATCCATCAACAGGTTTGAGTGAAGAGAAGATTGATAAAGAGAATCCACCAGCAAGTTCGGGTACGGAGAAAGTCAATAAAGAAAATCCATCAACAGGTTTGAGTGAAGAGAAGGTCGATAAAGAGAATCCACCAGCAGGTTTGAGTGAAGGTTTGCTAAATATGAATCCAAACACCATACTTGACCACCTTTCGGCGGGCACGAAGGCGGTAGGACAAAGGAAAATATCGCTTGAAAGTTATGACCTGAAAGTAGAGACAGCGACGCATTGGAAGCTGCCCGGACGTCTCTATGAGATTTCTGGCTTAGCAATGACTCTGGACAATCGACTCATGGCTCACAATGATGAAAAGGCGGGTATTTACGAGATAGATTATCGGGATGCG
>JAPPDN010000588.1:0-11474 GCA_028824575.1 Candidatus Poribacteria bacterium
AAATGCCACTTACCATCGGTAACCTCTTTACTGCCGACTTGTAGGTCTTGTGCGCCGCCGGGGAGCGTGAACCCGAAAGTCATCACGCCGGGACGAATCCACATCGTATAGTTTCGATCGGGCCACGCCTCTTTGCCAAGGATAATTTGGTATGGATCAACGATCTTAGGGACTTTTATCCACGCGGTCATTGTCCACTGCTTAAGGTTCATAACATCCGCATGCGGTACGCGGACATGACCACCGTCGAATTCAAGGGCGTTGTCAAATTTTCCATCAGACCACGCTACCTCACCGACGATTTCACCATGATGCCCGTTACCTGATACATCTTTAACGATTTCGCCAACTCCTTCATCAAAGAGCCAGACCCCTATTCCGTCAGCCTTTGCACTGACAATCCCAAAATGACAAAAAATGATTAGTAGCAGCAATAAAATGGTTATCTATTTCATCTCACGTAACACCCTTGTAGAATCATTTGTTTAATTCTATCAGATTTGTTCCGATGCTGCACGCACTTTTTCTCTTGACTTCTCTTAATGCATTAAGGTAAGATACCGCATATTTCAGATATGGAGGAAATACCATGCGAAAACTATCTATCTTGGGGATAGTTTGTTTAATGGCGATCCCGATGATATTTGCGACTGTGAGCGATGCGGCAATTGATACAAAAAATATTGTTGGTGTATGGCTCTTTGATGAAGTTGATGGCAAAGGTATATCTCCCGATTCTTCCAAAAACGGCAATGATGCTGAATTGCTTAAAGGCGCAGAATTGGCTGACGATGGAAAATTTGAGGGAGCATTGAGTCTCTCCGGCGATGACGAATTCCAAATCGCAATGGTCCCGACCTCGAAGAGTTTGGACAGTTGTGCTGAGACGTACACCGCTACAACATGGGTGAAACTTAAGAAAAAAGAGAAAATTGTCTTAGGCGGTTGCTGTAATGATGACCATGCAATCATCAATTTTGAATATACCTGTCTGCTGAATATCTTTGGACCCGGTCGGGGCGGCGGTCACGGTAAAGTTGAGATTGGCAGTGGGCAATTAGCACCGTCGTGGGTTTCCGGTCCGACGATCGTCAACGACGATAAATGGCATCACATCGCTTTCACGTACGATGGGAAGAAGATGATCGCTTATGTAGATGGCAAAGTTGATGCAGAAACCAATACCAACGGCGTTTTTGGACTGGCAGGGAAGTCACTTCAAATTGGCGGCATGGCAAATCAACGTCCCGGTTGGGGACTCATGGATGATGTCGGTATCTTCAATACTGCTTTAAGTGAAGCCGATATCAATGAAGTCATGGACAAAGGTTTAGGGAGACTTTTCGGGTTTACGCCTGTAACCCCACAAGGACGTTTGACAACAGTCTGGGCACGCGTAAGATCGGAGCAATAACAGCCAAAAAGAAGGCAGGGTGAAAGTATAGAAGGTTGGGGCTGCCTTCCTGCCTTCCATACTTCCCGTATTAGAAGAGATCCAAATCATGCCAAAGTATCGGAGTGCTGTCATCGGCTGTGGCGGTAGAGCCTACGGTCACGCAAATGCCTATCAACACGTTTCGCGAGGCGAATTGGTCGCCTGTGCGAACCGATCAAATGTTGCCCGACGCGAAAAATTTACTGAGACTTTCGGGATTACCGGCTATGCAAATGCCGAGGAGATGCTCCGAACAGAGAAACCCGATCTCGTTCACCTTATTACCATGCCGGATCAGTGGCGTGAACTCATGCCGATGGTATCAGAACTTGGTGTGCCAGCATGCCTCGTTGAAAAGCCAATAGCCTGCGGTGTTGAAGATTGGCGTTTGCTGTGCGAATTGGAAGCACAGACCGCCACAAAGTTCGGCGTTGGAAAACAATACCGCTGGCACCCCGGACTTATCAAGTGCCGAGAGGTAGTGCAGCGTGGTGAATTAGGAAAAATTTATCTTTTAGATTTCTCGTGTGGGATGAACCTCTCTGCCCAAGGCACACATATCATTGATTGGGCGATGTCCCTGAATGATGATTCCCCAATCGTCCGCGTCTTCGGTGCTGTGAGTGGTGCGGAGTCGCTTGACAGTACCTATCCAGCCCCCGATACATCATCGTGCCAAGTCCTGTTTGAAAATGGTGTCTACGGGTCCTGGAACACCGGTTTTATATCCCCGCGGGTAATGGACGACGATGCCATCTACAAACACTGTCGCGTTGCCGCCTATGGTGAAAACGGGCACGTGTGCTTTGAGGAATTCAGTGGATGGGAAATCTTTACCAATTCAAGGGCGAAAAATCATCGAACAACGCCTGATGAGTGGCGTGAAAACAACGACCTCGCGCAAGCACGTCTAACGGAGGCGATGTTTGACTGGATTGAAGACGATACCCGTCCAGTTGAAACGAATCTGAAACTCGCATTACACCAGTTCAATGCCGTTTTGGGCATCTATGCGAGTGCGATCTCTCACGAACCGATTGACATCCCTTTTGACCCTCCTATAGACCTTGATTCACGGATTCGTGAGGTGTTGTCGCGTTCCTAACCCGTCCATGCCAAAATTTGACAAATTCATCATTTTATGCTATACTATTAAAGGTTTTATGTTAGAATAAGCATGGGAATTTTGACACTACGGAAGTGCTATCTTGTCCACGCCAAATACGGCATCTTCAGAGCCACACATCCATATCGCGCCATCGGTGATGTGTGCAGATTTATGTAACTTAGAGACCGATGTTCGGGAGTTAGAGGCTGCTGGCATTGATATACTCCATTTCGATTTGATGGACGCACATTTCGTTCCGAATATGCCGATTGGGCTTGCCTTAATTGAACAATTACGTCCAAAAACAGACTGTGCTTTTGATATTCACCTCATGGTGGAAAACAACGATTTCTTTGTGGATGCAGTCGCAGAGATTGGCGTTCAACAGGTAGCTGTCCACGTTGAATCGGCGACACATCTTGATAGGACGTTGTCTCTCATTCAAGCACACGGCATCAAAGCAGGCGCAGCACTCAATCCAGCAACACCACTCTCTGCCTTGGGCTATGTCCTTGACCGGCTCGATTTTGTACTGATTATGACGGTGAACCCTGGATTTGCAGGGCAAAAAGTCGTCCCAGCGACCCTCCGAAAGATCGCGGAATGTCGCACTTTTTTGGATACGCGTGCTGTTGATATACCGATTGAAGTTGATGGTAACGTGAGTTTTGAAAATATCCCGAAAATGGTATCCGCAGGCGCGGATATCTTGGTCGGTGGAACGAGTAGCGTTTTCCAGAAATCCGGTTCACGGCTTGGCAATGTTCAGCGAATTCAGTAGGCTATTACGCTTGGACATAAAAATAGAAAAAACGGTAGTTATCAGTTATCGGATGTTGTTTAAAAGAGGGCGCTGATTGATGCATTAACACCTCTCTTTAACTGAAAACCGACGACTGATAACTGGCAGCTAGTAAAATAATGGAAGCACTTGTCCTTCACGGCGTTGGAGATTTACGATTAGAGCAGATTCCGGTGCCACCTCTCGCTGAAGGTAAGGTCCGCGTCCGAATTGGGTTCTGTGGTGTCTGCGGTTCCGATATTCCGAGAATTTTCGTCAAAGGCACTTATAGTTTTCCAACCGTTTGTGGACACGAATTCGCTGGTATCGTTGATGCTTGCGGCCCGGGTGTTGACGATTTTGTCCCGGGTGATCCTGTCGTTGTATTCCCGTTGCTTTGGTGCGGCACCTGTGCAGCATGTGAACAGGGTAAGTATGTCCAATGCCATGACTACGACTATCTCGGTTCGCGAAGCGATGGCGCATTTGCTGAATATGTCGTCGCGCCGAAAGAAAACCTGATCGCTGTTCCACCGGGTGTGACTTTGGAGGAAGCAGCGATGACAGAACCCGCTGCAGTCGCACTACACGCAATCTGCCGTGCGAATACACCGCTCGCTGGAAAGACAGTTGCTATCTTCGGTGCGGGACCTATCGGATTAATGACAGCGCAGTGGGCAAGAATCATGGGCGCAACAACAGTATTTCTCTTTGATATTGTTGCGGATAAACTGGAACTGGCGAGGCAACTCGGATTTGACAAAGTATTTAGCACTACAACCGAGGCACCGGTTGAGATTGTAAACGCACATACTGATGGAAAGGGGGCGCACGTTTGTATTGAGGCTGCGGGGGTTCCCGCTACCTATAACGATGCCCTCGGAAGTGTCGGGCGCGGCGGTAGCGTCGTTTTGCTCGGTAACCCTGCTAAAGATGTAACGCTTCCAGTAGTGCTTATATCGCAGTTAATGCGGCGTGAAGTGAACATTTTTGGGACATGGAATTCTGATTATAGTGCCACAGGCAACGACGACGATTGGCGTACTGTACTTCAAGCGATGGCTTCCGGGATGTTAACACTCATGCCTCTAATAACGCATAAAGTTCCGTTAGTAGGTAGTTCTGACATATTACATAAGATGCGAGATAAGAGTGAGTTTTACGCGAAAGTCTTAATTCATCCATAAGGAAAAATTAAAAAACCGCAACTCTACTCCTCTATAACCAAAACCCGTAGCCTGTAATGAAATGGAAGGCGGATATACGCCGAAGAACTTCAAAGTCCAAACCCGTTTGCCTTAACCGCAAGGAAAGTTAAAAATATGAAAGCGGCTATACTTGAGAGTCTTGACAATTTGAGCGTGAAAGAAGTACCCGAACCCGAAATCGATGATGATGCCGCTTTAATGCGGATCGAAGCTGTTAGTATATGCGGTTCTGATGTCCGCATCCTCCATCACGGTAATCCAAGAGTTAAACCCCCGACTATTATTGGACATGAAAACTCCGGTGTCATTGTTAAAACCGGTAAGAACGTAACGCGCGTCAAAGAAGGCGACCGAGTGTCAATCGGTGCCGATGTCCCGTGTGGACAGTGCCATTGGTGTCGAGATGGTCTCGGAAACAACTGCGACATCAACTACGCCATCGGTTACCAAATCCCCGGTGCTTTCGCAGAATATATGAAACTCCCACGCCTCGTTTTGGAGGAGGGCCCCGTCACGCCGTTCGATGCGACGCTCAGTTTTGATGAAGCTGCCCTCGCTGAACCGCTCGCTTGTGCTATCAACGGACTTGAGCTTGTTAATATGTCCCTCGGAAAAACTGTGGTCATCATCGGGCTCGGACCGATTGGTTGTATGATGATTGACTTGGCACGGGTGATGGGTGCCACGAAAGTTATCGGTGTACAACGGAGCAAACTCCGAATGGAGATCGCAAAGTTCTACGAGGCAGATGCCTATATAGCTTCTGAAGAGGAAGATGTCATTGAGAGATGCAAGGAAGAGACAGGCGGCGAAGGACCCGATATCGTCGTTACAACTTGTGGTTCTGTTGAGGCGCACGAACAGGCTATTGAAATGATAGCGCACCGTGGATATGTCAATCTATTCGGCGGATTGCCAAAGACGATGCGCCCCATGAGCGTTCTCTCTAATATTATTCACTATAAAGAGTGTTTTGTTACCGGTTCACATGGATGTGTACCACGTCACCATGAATTGGCAGTCCGTCTCCTTGAAAAAGGTTTAGTGCGTGTGAAACCGCTCATTACACACCACTTCCCGCTCGTTGAGATTGACAAGGCGTTTGAGACAATGGAATCCCGAAAAGGAATGAAGATTATGATACACCCACATCAGGAGGGTACAGGAGGATAAACGGATATAATGCAAGATTTTTCGCGATTTGTTCGAGAAGTGCCAGATTTTCCGAAACCGGGGATTTTATTTAAAGACATCACGCCTCTTTTAGGAAATCCAACCGCCTTTCATCGGGTAATTGATGAGTTCGCGCGTCATTATAAATATGAAGCCATTGATGTTGTTGCGGGACCCGAAGCACGCGGTTTCATTTTCTCAACGGTGCTCGCTTATCGGATCGGTGCTGCTTTTGTCCCTATTCGGAAAAAGGGTAAGCTGCCTTATGAGGCGCACGAAGTTACATACGATCTTGAATACGGCAGTGATACGATCGAAATTCATCAAGATGCGTTCCCCAAAGACAGTAGAATACTCCTATGCGATGATCTCTTGGCAACTGGTGGGACACTCGCTGCATCCGTTGAGCTTATTGAAAAATTGGAGGGACACATCGTTGGTATCGCTGTCTTAATTGAGTTATTAGAACTCAAAGGTAGGGAGAAGATTCCGAACTACGATATTTTCTCGCTTATGAAATATTAGGCTTACCACATGCGCCTGTAGCTCAGGGGACAGAGCAGTGGTTTCCTAAACCACGTGTCGGGGGTTCGATTCCTCCCAGGCGCGTTTGAAAGGGTTATCAGTCATCAGTTATCGGTTATCGGTTAAAAGGTTTTCTAATAAAGTCTCTTTTAACTGATGACTGACAGTTGACAACTGATAGCCAATTTTAACTGATAACTGATAACCATTCTAATGTCTGTAGGAGTGACTGATGTACAGATTCAATATCTGGAAAATAGTTTTAATCATCGGGGTGTTGCTAATCTCTGCGTTATACCTCATCCCGACCCCGGATAGTTTCTACAATCCGCTATACGGGAATTTACCACTTTGGATGCAGGAAAAACTTCCAGCTTTTGAAGTCACTGAAGATAAGGATTTTAAGGTGAACCTTGCAGAGGTTGAATACCCCGAAGGAATAAGTTTCCAAGATGCAACCAGTGAATTAATGGATGTTTTCCGAGTTCATTTAGGGAAACAAGAACTTCAGGAGACCTCCGATTATGAATTTGATACGACTGAATCACATGAATTTTATGTTCGGCTCATCTCGGAGAACGCGCGTAAAAACCCAAGCGCGACGCTTGACAATTTACATCTATACGGGAGTCTCCCAGGCGTTATTCGACGACTCATACCTGACAACCGATTGAAGTTGGGATTAGATCTCAAAGGGGGTGTCCATCTTGTACTTGAAGTAGATTTAGAGACTTCCAAAACTGAACTGTTCCGCCAACACGCGCTCTCTATCCCTGAGCAACTTCGCGCAGAGGAAGTTTTGTGTCGTGAAGTTAAACGCGTAGCCGGACAAGACGCACTTGATGTATTTGTCGGTATCCCTTCACGACTCCGATCAGATGCGAATCAAAAAACACAATACTTGGAAAAGGCGCAGCAGCTTCTTAACGAAATCGAATTTTTTGAAGATGCACAGGTAAATAACGAAACAGAAACACAATCCATATATCAGTTGAGACTCAGCCGAAGTGGGATTGAAAAATATAGTGAGCAGGCGATTGAACAGGTCCTTATCGTCTTACGAAATCGCGTGGATGCTTTTGGCGTTTCTGAACCCTCTATCCGACGAGAGGCGAATCACCCAAGAATCATCGTTGAGCTTCCGGGTGCTGAAGACTCTTCAAAACCGCTGCAGATCGTTAGAGAGATGGGAAGGCTCGAATTTAAACTCGTCCGGAAATCGCCTACTGGTGGAAATTTCTGGAGCGGGACTGCCGATACACCGCCACCCGATGATATTCCAGAGGATAGTGAGGTTCGTTATCATCGCGAAACCGGCAACTGGTATGTTTTGGAAAGTCCTGTACTCCTAACCGGAGACCGGATTACCGATGCGTTTCCCACCACAGGCAGAACCACTTTTGACATTGTCGTTTCATTGAGTTTCGATGGTGCTGGTAGACGTACGTTTGCGAAAGTCACAGGCGACCATATCGGCGAACATCTGGCGATTCTCCTTGATGGGAAAGTTCAGTCTGCACCCGTTATTCAAGACCAGATCATCGGAAACGCTGTTATTCAAGGCAGTTTCACTTATGAAGAGGCAAGCTACCTTTCCAATATTTTGAAAGCAGGGGCGTTTCCTGTTGGTGTCCAAATCGCGGAAGAGCGTACCGTCGGTCCCACCCTCGGTCAAGAATCTATTGACAACGGCATTCGCGCTGCACTTATCGGTTTGGGGATAGTCCTGATTTTCATGATAATCTACTATCGCCTCTCCGGGTTAGTTGCTATTGTCGCGCTCATTTTTAATATGGTGATTCTTCTCGGTGCTTTGGCAGGCTTCGGGGCAGCATTGACGCTTCCCGGTATCGCTGGACTTGTACTCACAATCGGGATAGCTGTTGACGCGAATGTCCTCATCTTCGAGCGAATTCGCGAGGAATTACGGACCAATAAAGCCGTCTGGGCAGCTATTACAAGCGGCTATCAGCGCGCATTTATAACGATTTTAGATGCCAACCTTACCACATTCTTTACTGCACTTGTTCTTTATCATTTTGGTACAGGTCCGATTAAAGGGTTCGCGGTAACGCTCGGTATCGGTATCCTCGCGAGTATGTTCACAGCGATCGTCGTTACACGCGAGATTTATGGCTTAGCAGTCGGGAACCGAGACGTGCAGAAACTTAGCATTTAGTGGTTATCAGTTTTCAGTCTTCGGCAGTCAGTTAAGAGAATTTCTTGTAAAAAATCTATCCATCCTGGCGTACGCTAACGGAGATGGTTTGTTTAACTATATTTGTGAAGGAGTGGTTGTCAGAGAAATGGTTTCGGTTATCAGTTTAACTGGCAACTGACAACCGAAAACTGACAACTATTAATAAAAAATTGGAACTACTTAGAAATACAAATTTTGATTTTATTAGCAAACACCGCACTGGCTTTGTATTCTCAGCGGTGCTCATCGTTATTGGTTTGGTTTTCCTCGGCATCCATCAAGGTCCTAACTTTGGGATTGATTTTCGCGGTGGTGTTAAAATCCAAGCCAAGTTTAACAGAGTTGTCACAGAATCTGAGCTGCAAGCCAAACTCGCTGAAATCGGTTACGAACGTGCCTCGATCCAAATAGATGCAGGCAAAAACGAGGCCTCTATCGCTTTGGGACATCGACCCGAATTTCAGCAACAACTCATTAATATCCCAATTATGGCAGATCCGGGGGATGCAACCGCTACCAGCCTTCAGGTAAGTAAGACCGCTGAAAAAGCACATCTATTAGCAGAGGGCGATACCGTCCAACTCATTGATGGCACTTCGCAGCAGCGCAACGAGATTATCGCACGGGAAGACACGGCAGACGGCGACGCAATTAACTTAACCTTCGCAAACCCTATCGGAATTGACTTGAGTGAGAATGCCACTGTCCAAATCCAAGCGAGTGTCGGTAGAATTCTTACCGATGCGCTCCTTGAAGGCGGGAACGGTTGGCAAGCGCTTGTTGGTGGGGTCAATGTCTCTGAGGTCGGTCCGAGTGTCGGGCGCGACCTTAAATGGGCTGCACTCTGGTCTGTGCTCTGGTCGATCATCATTTTGTTGGTTTATATCTCTTGGCGGTTTGAGTTCCCATTCGCTGTCGGTGCAATCGCTGCGCTCGTTCACGATGTGCTGATTACCTTAGGCATTTTCGCTATTTTATCAAAAGAGATTAACCTGCCCACCGTAGCGGCGTTCCTCACAATTATCGGCTATTCGCTCAACGATACAATTGTTGTGTTCGACCGAATTCGAGAAAACTCACAATCCTTACGCGGAACAGACTATATTACGGTCATTAACCGAAGCATCAACCAATCGCTGAGTCGGACTGTTATCACATCCGTGACAACTCTCTTTGTTGTTTTGGTTATCTTTATCCTCTCCAGTACCGGTGAGGAAATTAACACCTTCGCCTTAGCACTTATCGTCGGTGTGTTGATAGGCACGTACTCCTCAGTCTTTATCGCAAGTCCGATTTTGTATCTCTGGAATCGAGGACAGCAACCCGCGCAATAGCAAGAATGGCTATCGGCTTTCAGCCATCAGTTAAAAGGTTTTTGAGTAAGTCATAAGTTTTTTCGCTGACTGCTATCGGCTGATGGCTGATTGCTGTTAAGAGCGTTTTTCTCATGAGAATATTGATATTAAGTCCTTACACAACTGGGCAAAAGCAGAAACCCGATAACCCGCTCCGAGCTGAGGATTGTACACCACCTGAGCGTCTTGAGGCGCGAATCAAGGAATTGTGTGGTTACAATGCAGAGGGGTGGTATAGTGAAAGCAGGGACTACAGTGCACCCGCTGGAGAAATGTTTTCGGGTCCCATGAATACGCAATTACGGGCAGGGTTAAAACAAATTCGGGAACACACTCAATACGGTGAGACAACCCTTGATCTGTATTTTCCGTGGTATTTTTGCCGCGTTGATGGGCAAAAGAGTCCGGTTAACGAGAAAGACATTATCGTTCCTTTTGATACCGCCCCACTTCACGAACTTGAGGTTTTAGAGCATAATGAGAGCGGTGTCCCGGAACGGACAGCCGATTTGATTGATAGTTACGACCTCGCCTTTTCGCTATTACGGCAAGACGATATTCTATCACTGCAACGTGTTTTTGAGGTGGAACGGGCGACAACGCTAATTTTCTTGCTTCCGAAAAGTCACAAGCATGTCGTTAATGAGGACTTGCCGAATCTCCATGTTGTTGAAACTGGCAGCGATTTGCAGAAGAGTCTTCGTACCACAAATTGGGCTTTAAAGGGGGTTGTGCTAAGAAGGTTATGTGAAGCGGCATGTCGCGACGGTTTCCACGTTTTTGAGCAAGTCAAACAGGATCCCCAGCAGCTAATCGAAATTGCACGCAGTACCCAATCTGAACAAAAATAGTAATCTCTGTGTGGTGAATAAATGAATCTCGCAACACCCGTTATCGGTGATAATTCACGACGTATTATCGGTGAATCCGCACCGATGCAGGCTGTTTTACGTCAAGTTACCCAAGTCGCACCGACGAAAGCGACTGTCCTTATTACAGGTGAAACGGGTGTCGGAAAAGATGTCATCGCACAGGCTATTCATGAAGGTAGTCCCCGTAAAAATAGACCCTTCAAAGCGGTCAACTGTGGTGCGTTTTACCAAGACCTCCTGCAGAGTGAACTCTTCGGACATGAAAAGGGTGCCTTCACCGGTGCAACGAATCAAAGACGCGGTGTGTTTGAACAGGCAGATGGCGGGACGCTTTTTTTGGACGAAGTCGCGGAAATGTCGCCCGAAGTGCAAGTGAAATTTCTGCGCGTCTTAGAGACACAGGAATTCAACCGGCTCGGTGGTGAAAGAAATATTAAAGTCAATGTCCGAATTATCGCTGCTACAAATGTCAATCTTATAACATCGGTAAGGGAGAGAAAGTTTAGACAGGATCTCTACTACCGCCTCAATCTCTTTCGCATCCAGATCCCGCCACTCCGCGACCGTCGTGAGGACATTCCGCTTTTCGTCTCCGCGTTCATCCCTGAATTAAGCGCAGAACACGGTAAACCGATTACCGGTATAACGTCGGACGCACTGAATTATCTCCAGAATGCTGATTGGTACGGGAACGTGCGTGAGCTTAGAAATGCCATAGAAACGGCTATTATCTCAGCTACTACCGAAGAACTGCAACTGAAAGATTTCCCGATGGATCCAGAATCTCAACAGGTTTCCTTGGTGCCTGTGCAAACCT
>JAPPDN010000588.1:11484-14422 GCA_028824575.1 Candidatus Poribacteria bacterium
CAAACCTCTGGCACGCAGCTTGCGCCGACACAAATCATCAATGCAACTACCGGCGAGGCAGATCTGCTTGATGAATCGGGTGGGGAAGCCTTACAGGTTGTTGATACCCCTACTGGAGCAATCGCAACGGGAAATATAGCCATTTACAAGACAATTCTCGGACTTATCCTCTCGGCGATCCGTTTGCTGGAGCCAGCTGCCACAGCCGGTAATGAAGTGCCGTTCCTCATTCCAGATGAAGATACCAGTTGGATGCAAATTAGCGACACAGATGACGCAGCGGATGTCCTCAAAAAAGCGTTGGAGATCCTTTCAACGATCGCCAAAACGCTTGAGCATCGCGCACAAGAAGGCGTTTTGCCGATTGCTGCACCTATGGAACAGCGCGGCGGTTCACAAGGTGAATATCTGCCTGTGCTTGATGCGGAAGCGGTCATCGGTAGGGTCGGTATGACGATGGCGGAAATTGAGAGGGCAGCGATCCAAAAGACGCTCGCAGAAGCAGATGGGAATAAAACAGAGGCGGCAAAAATTCTCGACATCGGCGTACGAACCTTACACCGAAAGTTAGACGCTTACAAACAGGAAGTCAATAGCAATTCGGATGATAGTTTTAATCAGGAATAACGTTTACGAGAACGCTTATCAAATCTTCCCACCTAAACTTCCCATTTCAGTGGAATGTAGGTGGGTTTTTATTTTTTCCTTGACAAAATATGTTAGGACGATTTAGTTTTAAGGATTTGTTGTGTTTCAGGTCTTTTTTTAAAGATCCGGTGCGGTTAGGAAACCGCACCTACCAGGGAATCGCGTGAGTCCTAATTCTAAAATGATCGGGGAACCTTCGTTACCAACCGTATATCAGTCGCACTTTACAAATTTAATTCTCGGTCCGGAGTGCGTCAATAGGTGAAAGCTGTGCTGCCCGTATCGCAGGATAGACCCCGAAACCCACGCCCATGACAATTGAAAAGATAACAGAAATCAGTATCCACCGTAAGGATAATATGACGGGCCAGGCATCCACAACTAACACAATCCGCACCGCAAGCTGTGACATCGCGTGTGCCGCACCCCAACCACCTACAATGCCGAGCATTCCACCACACAAACAGAGACAGATCGATTCTGTCAAAAATTGATAAAAAATGTGAACCTGTTTCGCACCCACCGATTTCCGTAAACCTATTTCTCGCGTCTTTTCACCGACAGAAACGAGACAGATATTCATGATGCCGATACCGCTGACGAACAGCGAGAAACCCGCAATACTACCCAAAGCAATCTTTATCACCTTTTGGATGTGATCCAATCGCCGAAATGTCAGTTTCGGGATATAGTAAGTAATAAAACTATCCTGCCCGCGGTGTCTTTTACGCAGGATATTCTTACCACAAGCAATGACACTGTTAACATTGGCATCTTTTTGAAAAAAGACAATCATGTATTCAACGTAGCGAATGCCTGTAAGCCGTTGTTGATATGTCGTCAGTGGAACACAGACAGCATCATCCAAGCAATACTCCCAAGTGAGACTACGCCCCTTGGGTTTCATCACACCCACGACGCGCATCCGTACTGGCTTTTGTCGCCAATAACGATAATACCGGACCTTTACTTCTTGTCCGACTGGGGATGCTTCGCCAAACAACTCAATAGCAATGTCGGCTCCCAAAACGCAGACCTGCGCTGCAGTCTCTATATCGTTTTCGGTGAGAAATCTACCGGCTTGTAGTTCCCATCCCATGCCGCGGGCATAGTCTGCAGTCGCAGCTTCTATAAGTGCCATGGCTTGGTTTCCAGTTCGGCTGCTAACAAAATTTTCAAAGGATTCATGATTCGGCAAGACATATAAGACCTCGGGGCATTCTGCCTCAATAGCATAGGCATCCTCAAGCGTGTATCGTTCAGTGGTTCGCCGGAGTCGTCCGCGTTTGAAAATAGATGTCCGCGTATAGAATGTAAACTGATTTGCCCCGCCAAGTTTTTCAATGTCTTCGACGAGGATTCTTTTCGCACCATCGCCAATAGCGACCATGCATAACACACCCGCAACCCCGATGAAAATGCCGAGAATGGACAATCCTGCACGGAGTCTATTTTGCGTGAGTGGTTGTACACCCGCGATGATCGCATCACGAAATTTCATTTCTGCCCGAGTGCCTTTAGGAACTCTTGATCATCTTTTACATCCGAAAATTCAGGGGTCTCAAGGAAATTCGAGTAGTACATATCCCGGTTAGGATTTAGCACATAGTCTTGAGTCGCCTTTAAATGGTGTAGAGTCTTCTTCCTGTCCTTCTCAGAAGCCCAAACACTTACTGCAAGAAAGAAGTGGGTATGAGCGTCGTAGCGGATCAAATCAATGGCAATTTGTAGGAAATGTCTCGCCTCGTTATACTTCTTCGACCACAACAGACAATAACCGACATCGTGAGCCGCCCATGTAAGGTCGCTGATATTTACAGAGTGACCGGCAGCCCGTTTTTCCAATTCGCCTTCGATAAACGTGCTTACCTCCGTAAGAACCTGATCGAAACGTTCCCAATCTTCCTGTTTGCTATACACCAGAAGTCGATTCGTTCTTACAGCCAACCAGAACCGAAAATAATGCTCCCAACTCGGTTCGCCGTTAGCATCTTCCAACTTTTCCATGCCAAGAAGCGTCTCGTCTAACCGGTCGTAGGCACGTAAAATTTCTGATCCGATTTGCAAGAAATCGCAACGTGCGTAGCGACTCAATTCAGGGTTCTCTAAGCGTTCAGAGGCTTCCTCATAAATCTGGAACCACTCATCGACACGCCCTTCCGCTTCCCAACATCTAATATGACTTAAACTATTAACAGCCTCCAGCACATCCTCATCTGACAAATGCTCGCATGTCCAACGATAAAGCCGAACTTGTTCCTCAACAGCTTCCCTGTTCCGCTGAAGCCTG
>JAPPDN010000593.1 GCA_028824575.1 Candidatus Poribacteria bacterium
CGCCAACGACTTTTCGCACGCCGACTTCGCGCTTGCGGGTGACAGCGCGTGCAGTGGCCAGATTTGTAAAATTCACGCAGGCAATGACCACCACGATCAGCCCGATAGCTGCCAGCATGTAAATTTTTTCAATAGGGCTATTGGCTGTTGGATTAAAATCGGATTCGCCATACAGGTACACGCGGTGCAGGGGTTGCAGAAGGTAGGTGTTTTTTGCCGCGACTTCATCTCCCATATACGATCTTAACAGCGACTGCATTTTTGCTTGCAGACTTTCTGCGTTTTGTCCTGCCTTTAATAGCACAAAAGTTTTGACAGGACGCCACGATTGCTTGGGTAGCCACATCGTCCATACGTGTTGCGTTTCTTCTACGGGGGGTATTGTGGTTGTGAGCAATTGAAAGTAAAGGCTTGACACGGGACGCGGTGCCTTGGCTATACCTGTTACTATGTACTCGCCCGGAAAACTGCGATTGTCGATTGAAAATGTTTGCCCCATCGGATCAGCATCGCCAAATAAGTGTTGCGCCATATCGTCGGTAATGACCACAGAGTAGGGTAGCCGAAACGCGGTTTCTAAGTCGCCTTTTATGAGGGGAAAATCAAATACGTCCAAAAAGTTGTCATCCACCAGCCTTAGCTGAAACACCCCCTCGCGCTCGCCATATTGTACAGATACGGTTAACGGGAAAGTACGAATTGTTGTTTCTACTTCGGGAAATGTTTCTTCCAATACAGAACCGAGTGCGCCTGATGTACCTTCTTCGTACGTTGTTTGCGTACTGCCGCGTTCTTCTCGAATCACTTTGTAAATGCGGTCACCCAGAGTGTGAGAACGATCTACTGCAAATTCCTGTTGGATATACAACAGGATCAAAATGCCACACGCCAGCCCAATGGCGAGGCCCAGTACATTGATGGACGTGTACAATTTGTGCCGCATCAAATTGCGGATCCCAACTACTAGATAATTTTTGATCATAAGAAGCCTCCTGATCGCATAAGTTGATCGTTTAATAATGCTTGTGTCCGTGAGTTTTCTATAAACAGTAAGGGGCAAGTCCAATCCGCATCAGAGTTTAAAGACGTGATCTTTCTTTCCAGATACGGCCTGCGTGGCATTGCGCGTATCGACAATACAGCGTGCGCGCTTTACTATCCATTCATAATCCCAATTGCTGTGATGTGTCACAATCACCACACAATGGGCATCAGTTATATTTTTTTTATTTAAAGAGGTACTTTTCAAATCCAAACTTTCTGTCTGTAAGTGATCCACAAACGGATCGCAATACGAGACCTTCGCACCTTTCTCCCCAAGTATTTCTATAATATCCAATGCCGGAGACTCGCGAATGTCGCGCACATCGGGTTTGTACGTCACACCCAATATCAAGATATTAGAGCCTTTCAAACATTGCTCGTACTCGTTGAGTGCGTCGGTGATTTTTTCGACCACATAGCTCGGCATGCTGCGCGTCACTTCGCTGGCCAATTCGATAAAGCGCGCATTGTAATTTAAGGTCTTGAGCTTCCAGGCCAGAAAGTGCGGATCAACCGGGATGCAATGCCCGCCCAATCCAGGACCGGGATAAAACGGCATGAATCCAAACGGCTTGGTCGCTGCGGCATCGATTACTTCCCAAACATCCACCCCCAGACGGTCACACATCAGGGCCACTTCATTGACAAGGCCGATATTTACACTGCGAAATGTATTTTCCAGCAACTTGGTCATTTCTGCGGCCTGGGTCGATGAGACCGGTACGACTTCGCCGATTGATTGTCGGTAAAAATGTGTGCCTATTTCTGTGCAAGACGGGGTAATACCCCCCACGACTTTGGGCGTGTTGGTGATGGTATAAACCCTGTTGCCTGGATCGACGCGCTCTGGAGAAAATACCAAAAAAAAGTCACGACCGACCTTTAAGCCACTTTCTTCGAGCAGTGGCAATACCAGTTCATGGGTCGTACCTGGATACGTGGTGCTTTCCAGAATTACCAGTTGTCCACAGCGCAGTCGGTCTTTGATTGTACTACATGCTTGTACAATAAATGAGACATCCGGGTCGCGTGCTTTATTCAAGGGTGTGGGTACACATACCACGACCACGTCGGCTTCATTGAGTGCGTCACATTCTGGGGTTGCTATCAATTTTCCTATAGTTTTAAGACTTGTCACCTCAAAGTCCGATACACCCTGCACATCGGACTTTCCCGATTCTACTATCTTTACTTTGTGCGTTGATGTATCGATTCCCGTGACGGGAAATCCCACCTTGCCTAATGCCACAGATAAAGGCAATCCCACATATCCCAATCCTATCACTGCCACCCGCGCTTCGTGCGATGCGATCTTCTTCTCCAGCATCTGCCTGGGGTTGGGGATTTCTCGAGGTAATCTTTCCGTTATAGCCATTATATTATCCGCTCTGGACCGATCATTTGAATCAATACGGCCTTTTGAAAAGGTGAGCCTAATGTCGATTTCAGGGTTCTCTACTGTTCGTGTTTGCTCCGTTGTGCTACCCTCGATGCGCGATTTTAGATTTCTCACGCCCCCGCCGACAGGCGGTTGGCTGGCTGCTATTACAGGTTGACAAGGACTGCTCTCCAAGGGTCGTGGTCTGCAGACCGCCACCTTCTGTGGAACGCCCTTTCTGGTAGGCGTCGAGTAGCGATGTCAGCGTACGCACGCGACTCGGCCCGTCGTACTCGATGCTCGTTAGCATAATCTCATCGACGCCCCACTCGCGCGACATCGACAAAAGGCGCGAGACTACGGCGTCACCGGTTCCAATGACCACTCGATTAGCTGTAAGTGCTTCTTGCACCAAGCGGTGCTCATCTGCATCGGATATCGCTTCACCCACATCATTGACTGAGGTACGCTCCTGAGCAAACGCTCGCATAGCTCGAAGCCTGATGGTAGCCGCGCGGCAAGCCGCCTCTTCCGCCTCTTCGAGAGTCGGTGCACAGACGACACTCACCGTTGCGATTGCGTACGGTCTCTGGAGCTCAGCGGATTGCCGGAATGCCGCACGATAACTCGTGATCGCTTCAGCAACCTCATCGGGCCGCAGGTGATAGGCGAATGCGTATGCTAGGCCACGACGACCAGCCGCATATGCACTACTGACCGATGAGCCGAGATGATAAATTGCAGGTGCCCGCACTTTCAGTGGTAGCCTAATCCCTTTATATGGATGCTCGCTTGGAAAAGATCGCCGGAGAAACCCTTCAAGTTCCCCCAACCTTGCCTCATATTCCTCTGGAGTTCCGCTCTCGGCATCTCTGCCTAACGCCGCGGCCGTCTTTTTGTCTGTTCCCGGAGCTCGTCCTATACCTAAGTCGATGCGACCTGGACAAAGGCCCTCCAACATCGAAAACTGCTCTGCAACGATGAGCGGCGTGTGGTTGGGCAGCATCACGCCGCCCGCACCCAAGCGAATCGCAGACGTATGCGCTGCCAGATGTGCGATGAAGACTGCTGGCGAACTGCAACCGATGTCTGGAATCGCGTGATGCTCTACGACCCAAAAACGTACACAGCCGAGCCTTTCGGCTGTGCGCGCCATTTCCGTCGACCATGCAAGAGCCTGACTCGCCGATACGCCGGGACCGATAGGTATGGCATCAAGGACTGAAATCGCTGGAAAGCTCATTTGACTAAACCCTCGCTGATTTAGTGTCCGCTAACGCAGGAACGGAGTGCTGATGAAGAGGTTGGTGCGGCTGGCCAGGAACTGTACAGCCTAACAGTCGGTTGGATCCCATCGTGAAATTCCTACCAAGCCCTTTCTCACTAATTTGCAAATCACATCGTCAGAACAATCGAGAGAGCCCCGGTTAAGTCCTGGGTACCGGCTAAGCTGTTGTATCACCTTCGCATCTTCGGCGTCTGTGCGAATGCGCACCGGCCAAAGTAAATCGGTTGAATAATAGAACTCGGACTCAGTTCTTCCCCTGAGCGCAGTAAATAGGTGATTCCCTGAACCAGGCTCAATCCATCCAAGTGAGGTGTAAGGCGCGATTAACTCCGTCCAATGTGGATCCGATAAGCGCGAGAATATTGGGGCACCCGCTAGTCTATCTCCAGTATAATCGTCAACAATAGTGAATCGTGAGTGGAGAGATGATCCGAAGTTAGTGAATCGGGCCCTGCTTTCTCTGCTTGTAGAGCTCACAAGAGTGTCGATCAGTTCTAGTAAACGATCGCTATACATGTCTAACGAATATTGCTCTCTAGCGCGTTGTGAGGCATAGGTGCCAATCTTGTTGCGAAAGGCGGGTTGATCCATCAACATCTTTAAGACATTTATAACTTTGGGCATATCGAACCGTACTCCGTACTCCGATACCCACGTATCCGCCAAGAACCCTGTTTGCTCTTCGACAATTGTGTCTTTCAAGCCACCCCACGCCGTCCCGACAACAGGCAATCCGGCGCTCATGGCTTCGACTTGCGTGTTGCCGAAATTTTCGCCAATGTCCAAAGTCAAGTTGATGAATACATCTCCGACATTATATAATTCATTCAAGCGTTCCTGATCGACCCAACCAACGAACCTGACGCGGTCTGTTAAACCAAAGTGCTCAATCAGACACTGCATTTTTTTTCTAGGGTCTGTCACCCAGAAATGGGATTCCCTGACGGCCCTGTTATCGAATGTACCAGCAATCAAGAACTTGACTTTTGGCCCTAAGAGCGAAAGATAGTGGAGTGCCTCTACAGCCGAGTGGACATTCTTCGCTGCAGAAATCCTGCCTGTGTAGACAACGACGAATTCTTCTGGGACGATACCCCACTCCTGCCTGAGCGATTGCCGGTCAGTTTCAGTCAAAGGCGAATAGGCATTACAATCGACACCATAGGGCATAAGCGCGACCTTGGGCTGGGCCCCATTCTGGGCGACGAGCGACTCGTAAGTCATCTTATCAGCATGAGAGGCGACCCATATGACATCTGTCATCCATAGAAAGGGCAATGCACTTCTAAGTCCTGACGCACCATGAGGAAGATCACCATGGGCGATCCATAGAACTCGTCCCTTCCATCCCAACTCCCGAAGCTGCCTAAGAACTTGATAATTAGACCCAACGTAGAGGTCGGCTCCCAACCCATTCTGCGAAATCCATGTTTGTATCCCATCTTCCGATGATGCATCGTAAGCAGGCACCTGCAGCAAACGATGCCTTGTCTTTAGGATACTTTCAATTCGACGAACCGTGTTATTTGTGGAGAACCCAAATTTTCTATCGTTCTGACCAAAAAGAATGGTTGCCATTGTTACACATCCTTAATTTTTGTCTGCTCCGGCTGATTCAGCTGGATCCAGAATGAAGCAGGCCTTGTCTTTTTCGAAAGCCAATTTCGTGGCAAGGATTATAATCACGAAATACTAGACACGTGCAGACCGAAGATGGGGATTCGTTCCCCAAGCCAGAACCACCAAGACGAGCATGTATACCCCGGCGATGCTGTACATCGGGACGACTCCTATTATCTCCGCAAGCCAGCCCCCACCAACGGCGCTCACCGGAATGACGATAACTGAGAGTGCTCGACAAATGCCGAACACTCGACCGCGATATTCGTCAGATACCGATGTAACCAAGATTGCACCATTGGTTATGGCACTGACCGTAATGCCCAAGGATGCCAACGCCTCCAGAGTAAGTGTCACCAGCGGCCATGTGGAGCCAGCTATAGCAATTGTACAGATACCCGCAATGGCCCAGCCGCACGCTAATACGCGACCTGCCCCGAAGCGTCGCTCGATCGGGCCAGCAAGCATCCCTCCAAGCATCCCCCCACAAACGGATCCTGCCATCAGCACACCGTAAGTGGCGGCACCTCCACCTAACCGCTCCTGAATAAGTGCCGGATACAGTGCGCCCGTGAAGGCGGAGACGTTGACGAGGACTGCCAACCATACCAGCATATGAATAACAGGATGCCGCGAGATGGTCCTCCAACCGTCGCGCATGTCTCGTAAGAAAGCACTCAAGGACATGGAGGAGTGCTTACTTTTCGATAGAGGATCAACCGGCTTGGGTAGTGGAGCGGCAGCGATGGACAGCGATACGAACACGAAGGACAGGGCATCTATCACGAGCGCCCAAATGGAGCCTGCAACGGAAATCACAAAACCCGCCATCGCATTGCCTAGCAACGACGCTGCTTGATTTGCAGCAGAGAACATGCCTGAAGCCGTAGTAAGCATGGCGGGGCCAACGACTGCGGGCATAATGGAAGCCCGTGCCGGATTCAGAAAGGTGGTAAGGCTATTGAGCGTGAAGATAGCCAAATAGGCGACCAGTGGCGATAGCTGACCACTAGAGGCCATGATGATAGCCACTGCGCCTACTGCAACCGCTGCGAGTAGGTTGGTGATTAGCATGATTCTTTTGCGGTCCCAGCGGTCTGCCATGACACCAGCCAGAGGTGCAAATAGGATATCAGGAAGTTGCCAGATCGCCTGAATGATTGCTGTTTGAAGCGTGGACCGAGTCTCCGACCAGACTATCCATGCTACAGTTACGTTAAAAAAGGCATCGCCGAACGCAGATACCGTTTGGCCGGTCCACAGCAGGCGGAACGCACTGTTACTGAACAGACGGCTGTAATCGCGACCCACCACAGACAGTTTTGCCCGAAGACCCAAAGCTTCGCCTCCTTGGAGTCCCCCCGTTTTGGTGGAGTCTTTAGGGCTTGACCCACTTCTGATTGGAGAAGGTAATGACATCTTTCACCTCAGTTCAACCTAATTTAGCGTTGTAGTACTAGCCTTACTTTGGGAACCCTTCAATTGAAACATCAGGTCATTCTACAACTACCTCTGGTCTTTTGCGGCTAAGAATAACTAATTGGTTCGAATCCAGAGTTAAACTTCTACCGTCAAGCTCACCAAAGATCTCCTCAATTTCGAAACCTGCCACTTGCAACATGTTTAGCATTTTGGGAGGCGGATAGAGTCGCTGATGAAAGTCCAAGGAAGTGCGCTCACCATTGGGATATAGGCATATATGCCGCAAATGGAGTTGGCTATCAACCATATCAAACTCGCGCTCATCGATGACAAAGGTTTCATCAGCCAAGCGCGTGACAGTAGTAGGCTGAAAGGTGCGAGCAAACGCTTCGAGATTTGGAAGTTCCTGAAGGAATAGGCCATTAGGTCGCAAAGCTTTTGATACTAGGTTCAGGACGCGTTGGTCCTCTTTTTCGGTCTCGAGAAACCCGAAGGAATTAAACATATTAATGACGGCATCGAACTCGCGTTCGAATGGCAAATCCCGCATATCGCCACGTATCCAACCAACTTCAACCTCTGCCCGCTCAGCATCTAGCTTGGCCTGTCCAAGCATGTAATCACTTTGGTCGAAACCTTTCACCTTATACTCATGCTTTGCAAGCTCAATACTATGAGAGCCATGACCGCAACACAAATCCAGAATGTGGCGTCCACGAGGAAGGCGCAACAATCGCAGCACGTTCTCGACGTCACGTCTAATTCGTTCAGGTGGACGGGCGTGCCGGTACAATCGCAAATACTCCTCGTCGAAAGTATCACTATACCAGGGGTTGGATTTCATTGCATACCCTCCTCGCCAATTTCATCATATCGCTTCCAAATCAAGTGATCCAGTGTAAAGTTGAAGTCTTCGGTCCGCTGCCCTGAGTCTCCGGTCTGATGTTCTGAGCGAGCCAAGCGATGCAGGAACAATGCGATTCCAGCTGAGCCCGTCCCGAAGTCGGTTGAGATCCGAAGCAACTGTTCACCGGGAAAGGCGACTCCACTTGGCCGGTCAATTGTATACAAAAGCACACCATTGGCCACCCTGTGGGCCTCTCGGAGGTAGCGCTGGTCTCCGGTGAAGTCATAGGCATCAAGAAGGAAGTTACCAAGTCCCGAAAGTCCGCGAAAGAGTCCAGGAAACGCAGTAATCCTTCGAAATGTGTCTGGGGCCAGGCGTTCTAAGTCATCTAAGTATTGGGCATTCCTGGTGTATGCCCAAAACCGCGCGATTGTGCCTGCAACCCCGGCACTTCCATCGAACCAATAGTGACTCAATACATTCTCGGACGAGCCAACCGTACCGCGGGGCATGCTGAAATGACCTTCTTCTACGGCACTCACTTGCGATAGATCGAAAGCCAGGACACGTTCAGCTATGTCTACAAAGCCCCTCTCTTTAGTTAGGATGCCGAGGTATAGAAGGTAGAGTGCAATGCCGCTGGATCCTCGCGTGTAACCAAGCCATACATTCCCCTCTTTATCGGGCCAGTAGCAGCCTTGACCATCTTCTTCGACCTTCGAACTGAGTAGCCACTCACCTATTCTTACGGCCTGATCTAGCCAAGTCTGTTCCCCCGTCCCGAGATAGAATCTCAGCGAGGCCAATCCGTAGCCAGAGGCACCATAAAAGATATCGGCCGTATCGCAAAGGAGTGGATGGTCTTCAGCGGCACGCATAGTTTGCAGCGCAACTTCCTCAAAGCCTAATTCCCACAGCGCCCATGCGATACCTGCGGACCCTACATAGAGACCGGGGGGATAGTGGTCCGGGTTGACTGGATGAGACAGAAGCCACGCAAGAATAGACTTCGGAATAGATTCGGTTATGCGAGACAAGGCATAACCGACACCAGTTGCACCGTAAGCGACACTAAGCGGATTTGTAAGGAAAACTATAGGATCGGCGGGGAACAGCCGGTCTTCCCGACCTAAGTCAATGCTCTCGCAGATGTAATCGGCGGTGGCACCGACGACCTTGAGCAGCTCTTCACTTGATAGCATCCGCCATGTGTCATGAGCGGGCATTATTTTCTCGTGGTGCAACGACTGCTTTGTTACCTCCGCGACTTGATAGGCAGTGGGGCGGTCGGAAGCATCATCGCTCATGCACGTCCGGATAACTTGCCGAGCTGCCATTGGCAAACCCAATTCGTCGCCTAGTGCCTCAATGAACCTTTCCTTCGTGGAGGATGCCACTGTCAAGAAACCATTCATTGGGAACAGCGTTCCTAACATGACTGATCCAAGTGAATACAGGTCGTCCTCCTTGCTCGGGGCACTTCTTCGGGTGGCACTGGAATATCCTATCGTTGCGATTTGTGTGGGCGGATCCACGCCGTCCTCCCAGGCCGCCTCCAAATCTATAATTCGCACATCTCCAAGCTCCAAGTTCCTAACGATTACATTCCTTATAGACAAATCCCCCCAGATAATGCCTTTGTCATGCATTTTCGCTATACTCAGAGCGAGATTTGTCCAAATTCTCGCTAGCCTTCCGACAAATTCTCCAATGGCCTTATCGTTGGGGTAGACTTTCATGATCGGATTGTTGCCTATAGTAAAGTGACCTAGATCAAGTCCCGGTATATACTCCTCTACAAGGAATAGATGTTCCCAGTCCCAGAACAAGTCAATCGGTTCGGGCGCAATGCCCGTGTCTTGGAGTTTCTGTAAGAGTCGGTACTCCTTTTGTAGAAGCGATACAGCATCAAGACCGTTTTCATCTACGCCCGTAGCCGGCCGAGCTTCTTTCACCACAACTGTACTACCGGTTTCGAAGTCCTGAGCAAGATAGACCCCGCCAGTAACCGAAAACCCCAAAGCACTCTCGATCGAATACCTGCCATCCCTCAGATACGACTCCGTATTCTCCTCTTCTTCGTCACTTTGAAACGGATCTGATACCCACGGGGGGGGATTCCAGTACGGCGTGCGTAGGTCAGGAAAAAGATCGCCACTGGGCGATATGATCATGTTGCGTTGTTCTCCTTGGGGGGACAGCACCTTGATCTCATCAAAACCGCCGTACCGATAGTAAATAACCCGAGAATCCTTGTATCGTCTGTCGGAAAGAACAAAGGGCCCGACGAACTCCTTCATTGAGTCATAGAGAATTTCTATGATCTCCGAAAAATGTTCGTCGCTCATTGGGTAGATCGTCATAAATTTACCGCTGGCTTCCCTTGGCCAGCCCTTAGAGGAGGCCCTCCGAACTATATGTCGATCCATCATGAATTTGAATGGCGTTCCCATTCGGATACACACAGGGGCAGCGCGACGTAACACCTCTTGACAATTCATTAGAGTAGCTGAGATGTGGATCTTCCACCCTTGTTTGGGCAGTTTGAGATCAGGAGGATTGACGTAGAACCAGATTCCGTTTCTCCGCACCTGCCAAATTGGTGGAGTAATGGCCCGCATAGTCTCGAGCAACTGTTGATCTGTAGGTCGATACATGTCCAGTGACTCATACCACTCATTATGAACCTGAGACATGAAATGATGTAAGAAGGAGAAATTCGAATCCATGGTATCACATCCTGTAAATAATAAATACTTGATAGATACTCCGCCCAGATGTCTTCGTGGGCACGTCGGTGGGATCTGTATAGGCGATTCTGCCCTTGCCGGGAACTATGCATTAAGACGGCTTAGCAACTGCATGCAAGACAGGACGTACAACTAAACATCTTGACTTCTGTTGAGAAATCTTCGTCTATCCTTTGTAAAGCGAGAATTCGACGCATATTAAACACCCCCTTTCATTCACTCTATTTAGCCACTTATTGTAGATGGCAAGGGCAGAATCGCTAAATCGAGCTGATCCGACTCTGAAACAAATTCTAGATTATCTACAATAATGGATGCTGTTTTATTCCCATTTTATTTAAACAAAACGTATCGGCGATTGTTATATAACAGGCATTTTGTTTTTTCTTTAGAGCTTCTGTTGGGCGTATAGTTCGATCCGCGAACTCCTGAATACGCTCAGGTGTAACCCCATAGATGTTGCGAAGGGTATTGAACAGGCCAATCATATCTGTTTCCCAGTTAGTACCTTTAGTCAGATCACTCAAATAAACATCATCAATATGCGATAATGCCTTTGCAATGCGGGAGCGCGTTGCACTGACAGTTTGAACATCCGAAAGTCTATAAGGCGCATCCCAACATGGTGTCACGGATTTGATCTTACGCAGCACGGCCAGATGATGATCTTCCTGGAAAATCTCCACTGTAAAACTACTGGGATAGACAGACAGCCAGTTCTCAACAATTTGCTTCTCATAAGACCTTCTGAAATCGTCCAAGATGACCAGACCACCAATCTTAATCTGATCATAAACTTGGTAGAGACATGCCTCTCGACCCCGCAAGGTATAGAAAGGCGGACCATCAATAATCACGCAATCCATCTCTTTTTGATCATTCCAAAACGTCCTACCTTCATAAGTCAAAAATTCCGCATCTCCATAAGATTCAAGTGTAACCGGACGATATTTGATCAATAGATTGCGCTTATCCCAGAATGTTCGCATCAAATCCGTGTTTTCTCTAAAATTTTGCCAGTCGCCTTCTATAGACAGAACCTCGGCTTCGGGAAACGCCATAGCCAGACGGATAGAACTCGGACCACTTCCAAATTCAAGAATTCTTTCTATGGTGGGAACCCGGAGAAGCAAGGTTGCGATTCTCTCGAACGCTGTCTCACCAATGCTCCAGTCCGTATTCAGATTAAGTCGATCCGACATTTCAAAGTCCAAAATTTTATGCATTACTTAGCTTCTTTCTTTTTTACATAGATATGGAGTAATATTTGTCGTCTGCGTCTCCCAAAGACATCCCCACCACATAAGTTACACGCCCAACATATATAGCAATAATCGTGCCAAAAGATTCAAGTTTTTAAATAACAATAATTTATGAAAAATATCTTGAAATTGATGATTTGAAAAGTGTCCGATTTTGATACAGTAGTGTCCGAAAACGAACACTTTTTTGAAGCCATCAGTCAGCCCAAGCAATCCCAGCTTCCTGTTCCCAACCTCTTGTTTCTAACACTCGTTTTAAATGATGGCGGCCGCGATAGAGCCAGATTTTCACGGTACCGAGGGGAGCTTGCATTTCCCACATGATTTCGCGGTATGACAGTCCTTTCATATAACGAAGCCACAATGCACGTTGCTGCATTTTGGGCAATGTACGCAGGCCCTGTGTTAAGAGTTGATGGCGTTCCTTTTTTATCATGCTGTCTTCTGGCGTTGTCGCAGAAACCGATTCAGGCATATGTTGTGCTACGATTTCCAGTTTATTTCGCCGGGATTGCCGATCTCTAAGGTGTGACCACCCAACATTGACTGCAATACGCGTCAGCCATGTTGTGAATGCCGATTCGCCGCGAAAATGGCGCAGGCCCTGGAAGACTTTCATGAACACCACCTGCATCAAGTCATCTACTTCGTCGCGGTCCTGGACATATCGCCCGACAATGACACGCACGCGATTTTGGTGTAAAGCGTAGAGCTTGCCAAACGCGCTTTCATCACCGCCTTTTGCCATGAGAATCAATTGCATATCGTCTTCTAAATGGGACATATCAACCTCCCTCTGACAAAAAATAGGTTGCACAATTTTTTATTGTTTTTCTTAGCAAGAACCGTGCCAAAAATATAAATAATGTAATAACAATAATTTACGAAAATTTCTTAAAATTGACAGTTTGGAAAGTGTCCGATTTTGATACAGTAGTGTCCGAAAATGAACACTTGAAGGAAGTGAGCCCACTTTGCAGGGTGTAATAATCAACCGCAGTTCAAAGGGATTGCAATCCAGTGCTAGTGTGGTTACGCCATACGTCGCGCATGTAGGAGTGATGACAAGAGGTGGGAGGTTTACAACTGTGAGAGCAGTTCAACACAAGTCTTTTTATATGTATAAGTATGAAGACGACATCATTGGTTCCCAATGCTATGATGCGCCCGCAATGTCTTTCCCGATCGCAAAACCCCGTATTATTCGTTTCAGAGGGCGCACTCTTATTGATGGTGTGCCCGCCCGCAGGTCTTCAAAAGATATGCGACACCCCACAGCGCAAGCCCAAGACAAGCGCCGATTCGGGGGAGCATCAGTTTTTTTCGGTTCCCCCTCCAACCACCCTACCCCACCCCGGGAGACCCCCAAAAAAAACTGATGAGCGGAAGAAAACCTTATAAATGACAGAATCCCCTCCCGGCGGACTTGCGCTGCGAGGCCCCGTCGCAAGGTTGGCAAAATGCCTGCGGGCGGTCAGCGTTGGTGTTGGCCGTTGGGTTCAGGCTGTTGCTTCTTTCAGGAGGTTGTCATGTCAGGTTCGTCGTTTGTGGTTCCGTCGGCTGTGTTCTCGGGGGTGTCCGCTCTGTCTGGCCCCGTGGCTGTTGTGGGGTCGCGTTCTTTGCCGTCTGGGGCGTTGCTTTCGGTTGCTCGGTTTGGCCGTTGGGTGGGGCGTTCTCGTCCTCTTTGGTCCGGTGGGGCGTTGGGCGTTGATAGCGCTGCGTCTGCTGGTGCGTTGGCGCAGGGTGGTCAGGTGTGCTGGTGGTTGCCAGCTGGGTTTGGCGAGTTGGCCGCTGGGTCTTCGTCGCCTGTTGTGCGTGGCCCGGGTGGGGTCTTTCCTGTCTCGGCGCCCCGTCAGTTGGCGCGTTCTGTTCGGTGTGTTGCCTGGTCGGGTGGGCCGTCTTCCGCGTCTGTGCCTTTCAGCGAGCGGTTGTTCCAGCGGTCGGTGTCGCTTCTTCTCTCGCTTCGTGGTGCGGGTGGTGGGTCCGTGGTCTGCTTCATTTCTCAGGTTGCTCTTTCGGCTCGGCGTGGTGGGTCCTATTTCACTGTCCGTCGTGCGTTGCGCCTTGGGTTCCTGCCCGGTGTGTCGTTGTTTGTCGTGCTTGTTGGGGAGCCTGGCGGTTTTTCGCTTTTGTCGCCGGGGGCTGTTGTGTCCGCCTTTTCCGCGCCCTCTTCTTCTCAGCAGTCTCTCTTCTCTCCCGTGCAGCTTGTGGGTGCGCGTCCGTCTCTCTTCCCACCTGTGTCTCCTTCTGGGTCTCGTCGCGATCCGCATGGCGAGCGGTTTGATTCTCAGTCCGTGTGTGGGCCGCTGTCTCAGGCGTTCTGGCTCGGTTTCCGGTTCCGGTCTGGTTAGGGTTTCTGGCCCTTCGGCCGCGGTCCATGTGTCGCATGTATGGCGATAATTATGCGTGCATTTGTCGCCTTTTACATGGCATTTGTCGCATCGGTATCGGCTAAACAGGACTATTTACGAGATTGACTTCAAGAACTCGATATGCACTCGCCTCACACGATCAAGAAATTCGCTTATAGTCATTCTCCGAAGATTTGCAGTATCAATGGATCCGATGGTGCATTCATCGTCTTCCCTTGGGTCAACTTTTCTGGCACGAAGTCCTTCTTTTTTGAGAGCTTCATTGAAGCGGTTTCGGTATTCATGTACCACATCGTAGCTCTTTTCAGCTTCAATAAGGTTAATCATCAGTCGTAACGGAATATAAGAATCGAAC
>JAPPDN010000992.1:0-10012 GCA_028824575.1 Candidatus Poribacteria bacterium
ATATTAGCCGATCATCATCGGCGACATCACTCGGTTTTGCCCACAAGATCAATGTAACCGCCCCAGACAGACCCAAATTTCCGACAAGGACATGTCCTTTACTCTCGTCGCCATTAAATTCCAACGCGGATCCGAACTTCCCGTTCTTTATCCATTTCGGACCGTTCACAAGTTCGCCGTCGTTGCCATTTTCAGAAGAATCCACTGCTGTGTCACCCTTTCCGTCATCAAAGAGCCACATTCCGACAGCGGTTTTTAGATCCAATTCGGCGGTACTGATGCTGGTAAATGCCAAACTCAGGACAATTAAAGTGATGCACGCAATCATTAAGTTCGCCATTACGATCTTCATCTGTTATAACCTCCCTTTATTATCTCAAAGTGTTGTAAATCGAGAATTCGTGACGGCAGATGGAATTAAATGTGTGACTTGTTCTTATCAATCGTTTGCTATTTTATCATAGATTCGATTCGCAGCTATCTTTTCTTAGTGACGTGGAAAATGAAGTCGTTACTGAACATCCCATCCGGATTTTGAATCTGGAGGAAGTGCATTCCTACTGGCGGCAATGTCTCCAGTTTGACGATGATATCCACGTCAAAAAACTTCCCTTGCTGATGAGTAACAGTACCGGGTACTCGCTTCCCATTAACGATAACGTGCGCGCCGTCCTGAATATGTCTACCGCTAACTGTCATGGTGGTGTTTCCAGCATGTAAAACTGGGAACTCTTGGTGTCCGCGTTGTGCCTCAATCGGTCCCAGGGTCCAAATCCCCGGTTGCGGGTTATTGATACCGACCTTTGCGCCGTGTCGTCCCGTAAATGTACCGACAAAACCTCCGTCAGCGGCGAGCGAAATTAACGCCGTTTGGGTAAAAAATTTGCGAGTTTTCCCTATTTGAATATAGGTTCCGTCCCTGAACTCAAACGCGGCAGGCACTGCTTTTCCATCGTTTATGAATACACCTTCGCCTTGGAGTACAATACCGCCTTCACTTGCGGATTGTTCCAACGCGTTCAATAAATCATCAGTGAGCGAAGTCCTCGCGGATGTTGGGTTAAGTGTGATTTGTCGAGCGAAAGCTCCAGAGAATCCGGTGGTGCCTTCCAGTACCATGTCCCATACAGGATCGAAACGTTTGCGACCCGCCCACGAAAATTGCCATATATTCCGTTCAGGTATCCCAACCTCAGCGGTAGCGCGATAGAAGTCGAAATCAATCAAGTTCAGTCGACCTTGTGGCAGAATGAGCCAACGATCATAAGCACCTCGCCATGTTGGTGTTTCCATCCCTGTTCCCGGTGTGTTGGTGCTCACCCAAAACGGCATACGATGACAATCGCCACAGACGTTGGGTTCCGGTTTCCCTTGTAGATCACCATCAATATGAAAGAGTTTAAACCCCGCTTCTGCTTCACTTGACAGGACATTCGTGTAAGCGCGTCTTTGCGCGGGTGGATAGAGGACACTGAGTAGGAATTTTGCGAGGTCATCACGTTCATCTGCCGTTAGAGCACCACCTTTCCCCTCATCATTTACAGTCGGATCTCCGACCAGACGCATCGTCGTAGCAAGGCTACCGTCTACAAGGTGCCGAGTCGCACTTTCTGGATTACCGAGTTGACTATTCGGTGGGACTTCCGCATGAACATTGGCACTGTTATTGCCACCGTAAGGGTCGCCGGGGATACCATCCCAGTGGAAAGGTTCGGTGTCTCGCAAACCGCGAACCGGCATCGTTGAACGCGGCATAATCTGCGTCGCGCCTGTTACAACCGGCGTAGCCAGCACCCAGAGCAGCTGATCGGTGTGCCCGTCAGGATGACAACTCGCACAGGAGAAAGTGCCAGTCGTAGACGCGTCGGCAGCGTTGAACGTGATGCGTCCACGCTTGATTTCTGGAGGCGTGGGGTCGTGTAACGGGATGCTCGTGACGACTTCTGGATGGGTGAGGTCAGACAGATTTACGAGGGACACTGTGTTGGCAACCGCATTGAAAACCCAAGCACGTGTGGGATTGCCTTTAGCGTCAGACTCAAGTGCGATCCCTCGCGGAACAGCATCAACTTCCACGCGACCGAGAATGGTGCCGCTTGTTGCATTGACGGTAAAGAGTTGGTCTGAGCCAGCAGCAGATACGACTAAGGTAGCGTCGTTGTCGCTAACTTGAATTGCAAACGGTGTTGCCAAAGCCTCACCGGTTGCTGGATGCTGCGGCGGCAATGGCTCAAGATCAATAAACTGTGGTTTTTCGGCGGAATCACCACTGAAACTGACGCTTGTAATTTGGTTCAAAAACGCTCGATTCTCCAATTCTGCCAACCCATGATTTTTCGTTCCTGTGAGACCATTAGCATCATTACGCGCGTCTGTCTGCGCGATGAATACACGTCCTTTAGAGTTGACCGTGATGCCGTAAAGCAGTGTCCCAAGTGTACTAACGACCTCAACGAGTTCGTCTGTCTCGGTATCGAAAACGTACAAATCCCGATCGGGGACCCTTGGGTGCTTAATAATGTCTAAGACTGCACCTATCGACAAAACGTTGTTGTTGTCAATTACGTGCTTTTGTGCATCGAAGGTAGTCAGCTTACCATCAATTGGACCCGTGCCGCCAGAAAGCTGCGTCTGGTTGTTAGACTCGAATGGAATGACGTAGAGACGGTCTCCGCGGACGGTGATAGCTCTTGGGTCTTGTGCTGTAATGGTAAGTTTTTTTTTGATTTCGCGTGTTGCCACATTGACTACAGCGATCTGGTTTTCCGAGGATAGCGCAACGTAGGCTTTATCGTTATTGGCAAAGGCGATGCCAACGGGTTCATCAAAACGAGTTGCACGCGTCTGAGGGTCGAAATCCTGCACTGTCGCGACAACTTGAAACCGTGTTGGACTCATCGGATTTGTATCGATGACACTCACCGAATCGGAAATGTGATTTGCCACCCAGACCTCTTTGCCATCGGGGCGTACGGCGATACCGACTGGATCAATACCGACATTAATACGTTTGACAATGACGCGAGTCTCCGTGTCAATGACATCCACTGTATCCGATGGTGTGTTTACAACAAAGACGTAGTTTCCATTCACTACAATCGGTGAGGCGTGTGGACTCATGAAGGTAGGATGCCCAACGGCTGTTGGTGATTCGAGGTAATTGCCTGCTGCATCTGTAATTGCAGAGGGAAGTCCGCTCGGTGTTTGTTCCGTCGGTTTTCCGTGTTCTTGCGCGATGCTACATGAGAAAAACAGCGCTGTTAGCGTTAAGACAATAGTAAGCTTTTTCACTGGAATCTCTACGCCAATTATTGATTGTCGATCACCGGTTTAAAAGTGATATTTCTAATGGCTATTATAACCCAAGTTGCTACCTAAAAAAGTTATAGATATTCAAGTTCGTCTACACACATACCGCCCCGCTGGGGAGCCTTGGAGTAAACAACTTGTGATTTCCTATACCCCAATCGTTGACGGAAATCCGAGGAACCCCAAAACACGATGAAAATCGTAATCTTATTGTGAAGTGGCACTTGGGTTATTATACCACATAGATCACAAAAAGCGTAAAAAAATCGATTACATCGTTCTATCGGACCTACTCTGATTTTCTCTATTTCAGCGCAGTGGTTCATTTTGCAAGTCGGGAAGCAGCATGCCACAGCGTCGACGGTGTGCCTACCGCAAGTGTAATTTTATTGGGTTTGTTAAAATTTGGTGAATCTTGGATATTGGAGTGTTTTTTTCAACTCGCCAGTATCAACATCCCATAGACGGATTGTACGGTCATTACTCCAGCTGACGATTGTTCGTCCATCCGGACTGAACCTAACACCCTTAACATCAGAGGTATGCCCCTCGAACGTTTTCTTGTGCGTCCCGGTGAGAACATTCCACACGCGGACGGTATCATCTCCACTGGCAGTAGCAAGCAGCCGCCCATCGGTGCTGAAGGCTACACTGTTAATACTTTTTCTGTGTCCTTTGAGGGTTTTCTTATGTTTTCCTGTCGCGACATCCCACAGACGAACGGTTTTGTCGGAACTTCCACTTGCAAGCGTGTGACCATCAGGACTGAATGCCACACTCTCAACTTTCTTTGTATGGCCCCTAAGCCTTTTGTTTTCTTCTCCTGTGATAAAGTCCAACAGACGGATGTAATCATTCTTATTATCTATATTCACAAGGATACTGCCATCACCGTTAATCGACACGTTGGCATAATCTTCATATTCTCTGGACGTTTTTTTGTGTGTGCTTGTAGCAACGTCCCACAGATTAGCCTCATAACTCCCCCAACTTGCGAGTGTATCGCCATCGCGGCTGAATAGGACCCGAAGGTATCTCCCGTGCTCTGCTATGAAGGTTGTCTTATGTTGACCGGTACTAACGTCCCAGAGGCGGATCAGTTCGTCTTCACACCCACCGGCGAGTATCTGTCCATTTGGACTGAATGACACGTTATCTGCACCCATCATATCCGTCGTGAGTCGTACGGGGTCTTTATCACTGTTCATATCATAGAGCCAAACGCCGACAGAACGGGCAATCGCTAAACGGGTGCCGTCTGGGGAATACTGTATGTCATTGATTCCGCTTGCATTAACCCGCTTTGAAAGCGTACTCACGATTAAAGAAATCCAAGCAATACCGAACGCGACACAGATCGCGATGCCTATAATGAATAGAACTTTTCTCGCACGTTTTGAAAGGATGCTGATCAGAATAGCCGAAGCGATACCGACCGCAAGACCAATGACGATAGGCAGTCCGTTTTCCATCAGAAATTCTCCTTTTAACTCAGAAACATCTATATCACTTTGTATTGTTTGTTGTGTTAAGTATGGTCATCAAGTCCCACAACAGCACTGTGCCGTCTTCACTTGCACTTGCAAGGGTTTGTCTATCTGGACTGAATGAAACACTGGTGACACCACTCGTATGTTCCGCGAGTGTTTTCTTCTCTCGGTCTTTGATAACATCCCATAGGTGAATCCGTCTCCATAAAGTGATACTGGCGCGTGAACTTCCACTTTGACTCGCAAGGATTTCACCATCCGGACTGAACAACACGCTCCAAACAGCCCCCTTATAGCCTGTAAGTGTCTTTTTGTGTTCACCCGTGTTTGTATCCCACAGACGGAGAGTGCCGTCTGGACCTGTGCTTGCGAGGATTTCGCCATCCGGACTGAACGAAAGGCTTCTCACCTCCGCTGCATGCCCTGTGAGTGTGATCTTGTGTTCACCGGTATTTGCGTCCCACAGGCGGATGTTCCCGTTCAGTCCTCCACTTGCGAGTGTTATGCCATCTTGACTGAATGAGAGACTCGTGATACTTGCCGTATGCCCTGTGAGGATTTTCTTTTCTTTTTCAGTAGCAATCTCCCATAGGCGGATTGTCTTGTCCGCACTCCCACTGGCGAGTGTCTTCCCGTCGGGACTAAACGACACGCTTTCAACCGACGCTGTGTGCCCTGTAAGTACTGCCTGCTGTTTTCCAGTATGTGTATCCCATAGGTAGATGGCCGAGTCTCCACTTCTACTCGCGATGGTCCGTGCAGTGTATTCTGAGAAACTTGAGAGATCGGTTTTTTTGCCGCTCACAGCGGCGAGCGTGCGTCCGTCCGGACTAAACGCCACGCGCTCGAAGTAACCTATATTTTCCACGTGTCTGCTGGTTAAGTCCATTTTGTACTGCCCAGTGTTTACATCCCATAAACGAATGGTTTCATCCCGACTCATCGTAGCAAGTGTTTTCCCATCAGGACTAAACGCCGTGCCAACTATCCAGATGCCATGTCCTGTGAGCGTTTTTTGGAGTTTTCCAGTCTCTGCGTCCCATAGACGGATTGTGTGGTGTGAACTGGCACTCGTGAGCGTTTTTCCATCCGGGCTGAACAGCACGTGATTGGCCTGACCTGCCTGTTTTAGTGTTTTCTTGAGTTTTCCAGTTTTCGCATCCCATAGACGGATCGTTTTGTCTTCACTCCCTGTTGCAAGGGTTTGACCATCGGGACTGAAAGAGACACTATGGACATCATCTGTATGTCCAGTAAGCGTTTCTTTGAGCTGTCCAGTCTCTACAGCCCATAAACGGACAGTCTGATCTCTACCACCACTTGCGAGCGTTTTTTCATCCGGGCTGAACGACAGACTGTAAACGCCTTTCGCATGTCCCGTAAGCGTCTTTTTGTGTTCACCCGTGTTTGTATCCCATAGTGAGATGGCTCCACTCGAATGTGTCCCTGCAAGTGTCTGCCCATTAGGACTGAACACTAAACAGGGTCTGTAACTAAGATGTGCATCGATTGTTTTTTTTCTCGCCCCTGTTTTTGCATCCGATAGATGGATTCCTTTGTAATTCTCACTTGCGAGGGTTGTGCCATCAGGACTCAGGGAGACGTGACGCCCCATCCGTTCAAATGTTCGTTTGTGTTCTCTTGTGGCAACATCCCACAGCATAACATCGTCCGAATCGTCACTCACGAGGGTTGTACCATCCGGACTGAACGATATATTACGAACACTGTGCTCACCTTTTCTGAGCAATGCGAGTTCTTGGAGGGTCTCCGCGTCGTAGAGCCAAATACCGACAGAGCCAGCGACTGCGAGTATAGTGCCATCCGGGGAATATCGTACATCATTGATTTCACCTTTACCGATGCGGGCTTTGGCACTTTCGGGTAAGCCCCATTGTGTATAGTCTTCGGCGAAGCTGCACGGTAGGTATAGTGTGGAAATAGTGAACAGTGTTAAAAGAATGAAAGATGAAGTGCGTTTCATACGATCAGGCTCCCCTTAGGATCATTTCTGCTGTGTTGCAGACGGCAGCCCGCAAACGAACAGTTTGCGGTACGAATCTTTCAGAAGAATAAAACATCCTCTCTTAAGTATACCACAAAAATTGTAAATGTACTGTGGAAAAGAGTGGCATGACAGGACGATTTAGTTTTCGCTTTTGACTTTGGTTTTCGTTCACGGATGTTAACGTTTTTTCACAATATCGCGAGCGACAAGAAATACGCAGAAATACGCAGAAACACCCAAGCAAAGACCCCTATCAAAGACCCCAAGCAAAACACCCCAAGCAAAAACACTCGTTCCTACAGAAGAAAGTATATCCATATATGAAGTAAATTTCTAAAATTGAATCGCTCTAAGTGGCATGAGGACTGTGCTATATCCGAAGAGGAGATATCCATAAACGAATTACGCCTCGGTTTCCGCTTCTACCTCATTATCATGCATAATTTCCTGCAGTCCTGTCGCAATGTGGAAGGCGATGAAACAGATGCCGATTGAGAGGGCGAACAGCCACCGATAACCGATATACGGTGCAAGAAGCCCACCTAACACCGGTGCGAAACTCACGGGCATGAGCAATGTGTTCATAAATCCGATGTAAGTCGGACGGTTCCGTGGTGGTGCGATATTTAGCATGTATGCCATGAAACCGACCATCATGCCGTTGCCCAAAATGCCGCCGACGATGAAAATCATCAAAAATGCGGGCATCTGTAATGAAATCGGTAATAAGCCTGAAGAAAAAGCGAGCATAGACGGGATGCTCATCATACCTGCCGTGATAATCAGCACCCATCGCACGCCATACTTTTCGCCGACATATCCCCACATCGCATTTGAAACCACACCGCTCAGCGCGGCACTGACGATAAAGAAGCCGATCGTTGCATCTGAAAATCCGAGTTCGTTTAGAGCGTAGGGCATGTAGAACGGGGTCGCCATTCCAGAGAAGTGTGCAAAAACACGGAAGAGGATGAACCGTCGATAATTTGCGTCTGTTCGGAGGAAGTGCGGTCCCTGCTTTAAATGTTCGGAGATGGGTTGCCGGGTCGGGTGAACAGGATGAATCGGTTCGCGGACACCTAAGAAACTGATGAATGAGAGGAACGCTGCAGTCACCGAGCAGATAAAGAGAAAGGCGTAGTTGTAGGGGAAACCGAGATCTGTCTCGACGTTACAGATGGTGCCTATAAAGTACATAGTGAACGATCTGAAAGTTTGCGTGATACCGCCGAGTATGCCGGTAAATTCGGATGCGTCTCCGAGTACGGCACGGACGAGGAACCCGACCCAGATGGCGAAGAAACCGCCGTATATTTGTCGGAGGCTGAAGAAACGGGCGCGTCGCTGCGGTTCTATCGCCTTGGAGACGATGTCCATGTAAGGGAGCGTCGAGACACCCATTGCGGAGGAAGATAAGAAATAGAGTCCGAGGAAACAGCCAGCGAGCAGCATCGGATTCCGCTCACCGATTGTGATGGCGCAGAAAAAAATAGCCAGCCACGCCAACACGCGAATACTCATACCGAGTGCGTAGAACGGCATTTTACGTGGGCGGTGCTCCAGTAGGTTGGACATCAACAACTGGGGCCACATCCAACCTGCTGTCATCATTGAGCCGGTTAGTCCTACCAGAAGGGAGGAACCGCTTAATTTATCAATAAAAGCAGGCAGCACGGTCGATGAATCCGCAAATGCGAGGTTAATACGCATAAAGGTGCCTTGGAGCAGCGCAAATCGGAAGTTCCGCCGTTGGTCACCTACTTGTTTAGACATTCTTTTTTCTGTGCCATCCAAATTCTGTGTGTTATAATCGCAGCAATCAGAAATTCTGCGCTTTATCTTTTGACTCGATTTTCGTAATTAGGTTGAATATAAATTTCCATCGTTCGTTTGGCATCAGCACAAAAATTTCCTTTACAGTCCCCTAAGATTGTGCTAAATTGGGTATAAATTTTTTAATGGCTATCAGCAAGAATGGCAGTCGGCTGTTAGCAAAGAGGTTTTAGCGTAACCAAACACCTCTTTTACTGATGGCTAATGGCTATTGCCGCCGAAAGCCAAAAAGGAACAGATATGGAACCTCTTCGGATAGGATTTCTCGGTGCTGGCGGTTTCGCACGGCACACTATTTATCCCGCATTACATCTCGCACCCGTCGCGTTGCAAGCGGTTTGCGATGCAGACGAAAATCGTGCAAAGGATGCCGCTGGCAAATTCGGCACAGGTCGATATTACACCGATCGGCACGAAATGTTTGAAAAAGAAGACCTGGAAGCAGTGATTATTTCTATGGGACCTGACCCGCGGCAGCCGCTTGTGCTTGAAACGCTCGCGGCGGGCTATCATGTATTTACACCAAAACCGCCCGCGCCATCTCTCGAAGAAACGATTGCTTTGGCGGAAGCCGCAGAAAAACACGATAAGACACTCATGGTGAACTTCCAACGACGGTTCAGTCTCGGTGTGCGAGAAGCAAGGCGGATTATGCAGACCGAATCCTTCGGCACACTTACGCAACTCTTCTGCTCGTTCTGTAGCGGAAAATACCCGACAGTCAAAAGTTATCTGCTCGATTTCGCTATCCACCACTTTGATCTGGCGCGGCATATCGCTGGTGCGGATGTGAAGGAACTTAGCGTTTTTCACAATGAAGTTGATGGACAAGGTGCATTTGCTGTCGGTGTAGAATATACAAATGGCGTGGTCGGAAGTTTGCAGCTGAGCAGTCAACGCTTATGGCAGCGCAATTATGACTACATCGAAATTACCGGTCAGCATGAATATATTGTTTTAGACGGGTTATGGGGTGCTCAACACTTCACCGAATCTGGGAACAGCTTCACCTCAAACTTTTCTGATCAGCGAAATGGCGAATTGACGGGAGACGGTATCAGTCTCACCGAGTTTGTTAACGCTATTCGTGAGGGTCGGGAACCGGTATCAAGTATCCAAGACTGCGTTGGTACGATGCGGTTCTATGATGCTGTGCTTCAACGCAAAAAAGGCGTTATTAGCCTTTAGCAATCAGTTATCAGTCGTCAGTACGATTTTTTTCCCAGAAAAAAAATCTTTCAGTTATCAGTACTTACGTTGGGATTATCAAAAACCTCTTGTAACTGATAACTGATAACTGATAACCAGTTTTCTGACAGTTGGTGGCTGATGGCTACTCTGCATTAATACTCTCCAAAACAGCAAGGCATGT
>JAPPDN010000992.1:10022-13827 GCA_028824575.1 Candidatus Poribacteria bacterium
CTCTCCATTAACCAACCGATGATAATAGCCTGCGACGCGCTCGATAAAATCCCGATTCTCGTGCAAGCCGCGCAAGGGTGCCCCACCAGCGGGTGACCACAGGGCTGCATTTGAGAAAATAGACGCAATCCGTCCTTGCACATCTATTTGACTCGCACCAAATGCCCCTCTCAGGGTGTCTTGTATTGTTCGGTCCGGGTCTCGGATTTCATACGCTGTGCCGGTATCGGTGATACCGCTGTAGTCATCAAGAGACGAGATTGCGTTTGGCGTTAGAAATCGGAGGACCGTCGCTAAGGAATAGGCGAAATCGGATTTAAAAAGTTCTGTGCTGGTATCGTAGTTCGGTGAGCGAACAATATCCGCAGCACGTTCGCGGAGTTTCACGGTTTCAATGATGTTAATCCGAGCGTTGTCGTCTTTGACTCGGCGGATGCGATCTACAAACTCCAGTGTATAGGCATGTGCGCTTTTACCTGCTATCGGGATGTCTGCTGCTACGATCTCGGCGTATCCATTCATCAGGCGTTCGAGGTGTGGAGCAAACGTGGGGTGTGACGCTGCTTCGTTGACATATTCAATGCCGGAGAGTGTTCCTTTGTGCGTAATCCCCGGTACATGCACAGAATTCACCAAAAGAAGTTTCCAATCGTGATAAGGCTCGATGCTCTCTTGACTGACAATAACGCCGTAGTCCTGAAGTTCACTGAACGGCACGCGTAGCATGTCGTCTAAATCTTCCAGAATAAGCGGCGTTGCGGGTAATGCCTCCGCGTATGTTATTAATTCATCTTGGTCCTTGATCTGTGCCCTTGCAGCTGCCTGAACCTCGTCAGGTATAGCATAGACTTGTGGCACAAGCCGGTCGCCCATTTCGTTCAGAAAACCGACGTTTGTGTCTAACCACGCCGCGTAATCATCACTCCGTTTTGGATACTCGTTACAGAGAATATCGCGGATCACATCACCGTTATTTCGGAGGTTATCGGTGTTGATGACGCAGAGTGTTGCTCCTGCGCCATGATGACAGAAATAGCGGTAAAGGGTCTCATCCAGCACATCCATTGCGAGTTCACCTTTAGCGATCCCTGCTTCGGTTACGCCGATGAGGATAAGGTCAAGCGGGTTTTCTGTCTGTGTATAGAACTGCTCACGCCCGGCTTCTGTAGCGAGTGTTGTTGCCCCAACAACGCTTGAAACCTGTTGGATGTCGTGGATACCACTTAAGTCAAACGTGACGACATGGTATGTCCCGTTCTGTCGGTTGAAGGCATCGGCTTTCTCGGCACCGCGCGGCTGTCCGACAAAGATACCGCCGTTGTAAAGATTTCGTTCGTTGAGAATGTGAACGAATTCGTGGGTTAAGGCGCGTTGTAAGCCGCCTGCCCCGATCGCAAGGACCTTGATTGGGTACATATTTTTATTCTTCTCCTTTGGCTAAAATATCAGCATAGAGGCTTAAGTAAGCGTTGGCGATGTTTTTCCAATCGTAGGGTTTGACGCGTTCAATACTCGCTTTGCCCATTTCAATGCGCCCTTCGTTGGCGTTAATCAGTTTGACAAGGCAGTGCGCAAGTCCATCAACATCGCCGGGATCGAACAGCGCACCGTTAACCCCATCGTCCACAAGTTCATCGATACCTTGAACGCGACTGGCAATGATCGGAAGTCCTGTTCCCATCGCCTCCAAGACGACAAGCGGCATTCCTTCTGCGAGTGAAGGTAAAATTAAGAGGTCGGCATTACTATATTTTTCTGGCAATTTCGGATACGGTACTGAGCCTGCAAAGTGGAGATGTGAGATTACACCGAGATTTTCTGCTAATTTCAGGAGTTCTCCGTGATACGGTCCATCGCCGACGACCTCTATTTCAAAGTTATGTGAGACCTTTTCAAGGACTTGGGGTAGTGCGCGGATTAGAAATTGAAACCCTTTGCGAGGGATGAGCCTTCCGATTGTGAGAACCCGGACCTTTTCTGGATAGGCATCGCGTTGGACGGGTGTAAAAGTTTCCAAATCCACAGCATCGGGGATCACATCCATTTTTACATCCGAATCCGTCTCTCGCGCGAGTTCGCGCAAGCCTTCGCTACAAGCGACGACTGCTGATGCGTTTCCCCAAATCGCTCGGATAACCGGTTTCAGCAACAGGTATAACCACCGATAATAAGGTGGATCGGGATTACGGCTCGGCACATCGCGCCCGCCCAGAAATACGACATACGGCACGTTGCGACGTTTTTTCAGAAGATAAGCGCCGCCGCCGGCAGGGATGCCGAAAAAGACTTGGACGATATCCGGTTGAAACTGCTTGGCGAACCGTAATCCATGGAGACTTGAACTTACCGCATAAGTCAGCATCTCGTGTACGGCACATACATCAGGGTTTTTCCGAAGCGCGCGTACGCGATGCACATGAAAGCCTTCCACCTTTTCGTCTTTCGGACAATCACGAAATTGTGAAGTAATCAGATGCACATCGTGTCCTGCCGCCGCGAAGTGTTTGCCTAAGAAATAACTCACCCAACCGCCACCGCCGCCGATTGGTGGGAATTCATGATTGAACATTAAGATCTTTTTCGGGGTATCATCCATACAGGCAACTGTGTCCTTTCGTAGCGCAGCGTTAGTTCGCATCATCGGTTTTGTGTAAACTTCGCTGCGAATTCGATGATCACGGCTGCGATATTAATCCCTGTGACCGTTTCCAGTTCCTCAAACCCCGGTGATGGGTTGACTTCCAAGACGACGGGTCCTTCGTTTGTTTGGAGTAGATCGACACCGGCTATCTCCAGTTCCAGTGCGGCGGCGGCTTTGATAGCGGTGTTGATATAGTTTTCTGGTAGGGTGACCACCTCCCCAACGCCGCCTTTGTGGATATTTGCTCGAAATTCGCCGGGAGGCGCGCTTCTTTTCATCACGGCGATTGCTTCACCCCCAACGACGAGGACGCGGATGTCCACCCCGCCTGCCTCTACAATAAAAGGTTGGATTACGTAATCATGATGGAGATCACATAGGGCATCCACTGCTGACGTGAGTGATGTCGGTGTATCTATTAACATAACACCTCTGCCATGTGTACCGTAGAACGGTTTCAAAATAAACGGATAATCTCCCGTTTTGGCTACGGCGTTCTCTAAAAATTCGGAGGAACCGACGGTGAGACTTGGTGGGATAGGTAAGCCATGCTGTGCGAGGATACGGAGCGAATGGAATTTGTGTCGTGCCGCTGCAATCGGTTTTGCGCGATTGATTACAGGGGTGCCGATCCATTCAAAGTGTGCCACGACCTCTTCGCCGTATTGGGCAGTTGTGCGGCTGAGCCGTGGTATAAGGACATCGACATCCGCTACCGATTTTCCGTGATATGTGATCCGGTTGCCGGTACCACCGACATGGAGGTAAAACCCGAAGGGGTCTAAAATTTCTGCGGTGTGTCCTGCATTGCAGGCAGCTTCGCTGAGACTGAGTGTGGAGTGGTTTTGAGGTCCCCGAGAGAGGATACCGATTTTCATGTTTTTAACTATGGGTTTTCGCTCGGTTTTAACCGGTTTTCGCTTAAGTTTGCGTGCCTCTGATGCGTGCTGAGAAAGCAAACCTACCGAGGTTGTGCTATTCCGGTGATGGTGAAGACCCACCGACGAGTAGCTCCAACGGCTCCGTTGATTCTCGCAAAAGTTTTAGTGCCGCCTCTCCTTGGCAGCGATGTTCGTTTTGAAGCTCAGATACACGTGTTCTGAAAAGCAGCATTGTCTCAGCAACGCCGGGTTCGGTAACAGCACCAGCAAGTACGCCTCGAAC
>JAPPDN010000992.1:13837-14107 GCA_028824575.1 Candidatus Poribacteria bacterium
GGACATTTTTGAGTGCTGGGTTTTGTTGGACAGAAAACGTTGCGCATTCGTTGATCAGGGCGCGATACTCGTTTAGCAAGTCGGGTCCTACAAGGGCATTGCTCTCTGTGACCAACGCCTCGGCATCCAAGACAAAACCGAAAGTGTTGTCCTTTCCGTCCTCGTCAAAAATACTATAACGATTATTGACGAACAGAAAAATATATTTGTGATCGCCTGCTAAAAAATCCTCAATGCAACACCTATTACCATACAAAAAAATCGTCGGAA
>JAPPDN010000140.1 GCA_028824575.1 Candidatus Poribacteria bacterium
GAACTGTCCATCATAGTAACGCGCTCGAAATTGATGAGGATACGTGGCTCATCGGAGGCATCTATTTGCGACGTGATAACGTCCCGTAATTCGGATACTGAAGCACCCATTATTTTACCGTTCGGTTCCAAGATTGCAACGCCATCTTGCTGGCGAATCGTAGTTGCCATGAATTCTCTCCTTCTTGATTTTTTGGAAAACTGAAAGCACCAAGTTATTTTTCTAATTCTACTGCATTTTAAACTATTTGTCAACCTTCAATTTAGGTACGCTTCCTAAATCATGTGAAAAAGGTTCACGCCTTTCAATTTTAAATGGCATTTTAGAGAACAAGTAGCCTTCCGGCGCAACACAAATTATAGGTCGCCCCTATTACCTTTACAAGGCAAACAAAAATACACACCCTCGAAACACTAACAGATTTTGTTTGTTTTTATTTTAAAAATTCTGTATAATTGCCGCTAAGTGCTCTATTAGATTGAAAGGGACGCAATGGATAACGAATACAAATTACGAATTAAGGACCTGCCCGAAAGTGAACGCCCGCGAGAAAGGCTTCATAAGTACGGACCAGAGATTCTGAAAGACTCAGAGTTATTAGCTATTATTCTCAAGAGTGGCTTCAAAGGAACAACTGCCGTTCAACTCGGTGAACAGATCCTTACAGCACTTGGCGGCGATCTCAAACGGATGGCTGATTACAAATCTAAGCAATTTGAAAAGATCAAAGGTGTCGGCGAAGCGAAAGCAGCACAGATCGTCGCAGCACTTGAACTCGGAAAACGACTCGCACGCTTCCATGCCGAACGAGATAAGATTACCTCACCCAGCGATGTCGCCGACTTGATGATGTCTAAAATGCGATACCTACAGAAAGAAATCGTTTGCGTTTTATGTCTCGATACCAAAGGCGGCGTAACCACAAAAGGGATCGCAGGCGACCTTGATAGTGACTTGACTTGGGGCAAAAAATTATCAGAAGCAACAGTTTTTGAAGGCACACTCAACGCCAGCGTCTTTCACCCACGCGAAATTTTTCGATTCGCAATTGAGGAATCCGCGAACTCAATCGTCCTCGTCCATAATCATCCGTCTGGCGACCCCCAACCGAGTCAGGAAGACATCCGGGCAACCAAACAATTGATCGAGGCTGGCAACCAAATCGGGATTAAAGTATTAGATCATGTCGTCATCGGGGACGGGATCTTTGTGAGCCTAAAGGAAGAGGGATTCATTTGAAGGGTTCACTTTGCATCACGTTGCCGAAGCACTTCATATAGCAGAACACCGGCTGCGACTGAAACGTTGAGCGATGCAATTTTTCCGAACATCGGTAGATGCACGAGATAGTCACACTTCTCCTTGACGAGCCGTCGGATGCCTTTCCCTTCGCTGCCCAACACGAGACATAAGGGAACATTAAAATCTGCATCGGTGTATAGCGATGACGCCCCCCCAGTAGCACCTGCGACCCAGATGCCTGCTTTTTTAAGCGTGTCTACGGTGCGCGCAAGGTTCGTTACTTTGACAATAGGGATATAGGCAGAAGCCCCTGCTGATGCCTTGTGAACAGCAGCTGTGATACCGACAGCACGGTTCTTCGGAATGATGACAGCATCGGCATTCGCAGCATCGGCAGTTCGGAGGATCGCCCCAAGATTCCTCGGATCCTGAACCCCGTCTAACATAACCAACAGCGCATCGCGCGCACTGTGTTGCACCTTCGCGAGTATTGATGACAGATCACTATAATGTGGGGTACTCACAAAAGCAATCACACCTTGGTGTGGCACGGAGGGTTCAAGCCTATCTAATTCGTGGCGTGTACAGCGTTTTATGGGGATGCCTGCCCGTTCCGCCATTGTGACAATTTGGTAGATGCGCGAGTGCGTGCTGCCTTCAGCGATACAGATTTTTTCTACATCTTGAGACTCACGCTGTAGGCGTTCTATCACTGGGTTTCTGCCAACGACGTATTCGGGCATAGTTCAGTAGAGGCGGATAGGGCATCCGCCCCTTGAAGTTAGGCACCACGGACGAATTTCACATCGGGGCCACGCGGTGTGATTTTGATATCTGGGTCCGCTTCTTGGCATTGGACGCAGGTTATATCGCCAACGTTTGCATTTTCCATCCGCGGCGCGAGTTTTCCCAATTTAAACACAAAACTTAAAATGTCGGCTGCTGCGATTTTCCTTTCACACGCGCTGCATAGGATCGCTTCCCCCGACTTGGCTTTCGCTAAAAGTTCTGAAGCTTTCATAATTCCCTCCCGTTTGAAAATAACTCAATTGCCTACAGGAAGTAACGCTCCTTCTGTTTATCCGATTTGTACTCTTTGTACGCTTCTTGTGCTGAATCTACTTCGGAAACTTCGGCGATAGGCACATCCCACCAAGATTCGTAGCGCGGGACCTGCTCGTAGTAATCTACATCAATCTTCACAACAGTTGTGTGTGCTGCTTCGCGTGCTTCATGTAAAGCAGCTTTGAGACTCTGCAAAGTCGTCGCTTCAATGACCTTGGCACCGAGGCTCGCGGCATTCGCTGCAAGATCCACCGGTAAAAAATCACCGGAGAGTTTGCCACTCTCTTCGTCACGGTAGCGGAAACGGGTGGCAAACCCCTGCGCACCCGTCGCACGAGATAACCCACCGATGCTACTATGCCCCTCATTGTTTACAAGTACAATAATCAGTTTATAGCCTTCCTGAATAGATGTGATAATTTCCTGTGCTAACATCAGGTATGAACCATCACCTACCATAACATAGACATCACGACTCGGATCTGCCATTTTGATGCCCAACCCACCGGCAATTTCATATCCCATGCACGAGTAACCGTATTCCAAATGGTACTGTTTCGGGTTACGGGTTCGCCATAATTTATGCAGATCACCGGGTAGGCTGCCCGCAGCGCAAACCATGACATCTTCAGGACGAGAGAATTCATTCACCACGCCAATCACTTCGCTTTGGCTCGGCAAGGGACCGTGACTGAGATGGTAAAGTCGATCTACCTCTTCCTCCCATTCGGCACGATATTTCTCAATCTGTGCAGCATAAGCCGCGTCAACGTGATAGTCTGCTATAGCGGTGGCAAGCTCCGCAAGTGTGACACGTGCGTCTGCAACGAGAGGTAGCGCAGCATGCTTATAGGCATCGAATTCAGCGACATTGATATTGATAAAACGGACATTGGGGTTCTGGAAAGCCGTTTTGGAAGCAGTCGTAAAATCACTTAAGCGTGTGCCGATAGCAATAACCAAGTCTGCCTCTCGCGCGGTGATATTCGCACCCGGTGTACCGGTCGCGCCTATTGCACCGAGATTCTGTGGATGATTATACGGTAATGACCCTTTACCTGCGAAGGTTTCGCCAACCGGGATACCTGTCTGCTCTACAAATTGCGCGAGTTGCGTTGTAGCTTCGCTATAGATCACACCACCACCGGCGATAATTAAAGGGCGTTCACTCTCGCGAATCCATGCCGTTGCTCGACGCAACAGACTTTCGTCTGCACGCGGACGAGAGATGGTATAGACGCGTTTCTCAAAGAGCTGTGCAGGGTAATCGTACGCCTCGGCTTGAACATCTTGAGGGAGGGCTAAAGTTACGGCACCTGTTTCCGCCTGCGATGTTAGCACCCGCATCGCCTCTGGCAACGCTGTGATGATCTGTTCTGGGCGGTTAATACGGTCCCAATAGCGTGAAATCGGTTTGAAACAATCATTCACCGAGTAATCTTGTGAACTCGGGGACTCCAGCTGCTGTAAAACTGGGGCGACTAAACGGGTCGAAAAGATGTCGCCCGGTAACAAGAGCACAGGTAATCGGTTAATTGTCGCGCCCGCGGCACCTGTAATCATGTTCGTCGCGCCCGGTCCGATAGAAGTCGTGCAAGCAAAAGCACGCAAACGGTTGTTCATCTTGGTAAATGCAGCAGCGGTATGCACCATTGACTGTTCATTCCGGGTCTGATAGAAACGAAAGGCATCAGCGTATTGGTGCAACGCTTGCCCAATCCCGGCAACATTACCATGCCCGAAGATACCGAACATCCCAGCGAAGAACTGGTTTTCGTTCCCGTCTCTTTCAACGTATTGTTGTTGAAGAAATTGAACGATGGCTTGTCCCATCGTGAGTTTTCGTGTGCTCATGAAGATGATTCCCCATTTTCCTACGTAGAAAATGTGTCTCCTTTGATAAAGTGGCGTATGGATTGAGGCACGAGGGTATAATCATCCATACAGGTTCGGGTAATCGCGTTTACCATCCGCCGCGCGCCTTGACAAATTCATCAACTTCGGGCATTGTTGGCATAAAGTTCGCGCAACCGTGCCGTGTTACGACAATCGCGCCAGTTGCATTGCCAAGACGCGCAGACTTTTCCCAACTCCAGCCGCTGAGGTTACCGTAAATAAAACCGCTCGCGAAGGCATCTCCCGCACCGAGCGTATTGTAAACTTCAACAGGAAAGGGTGCTGCGTGAATGACTTCACCACTCACCAGGTGAACGTCTGCACCTTCAATGCCACGTTTCACTATGAGCGCATCTGGCCCCGCACGCAAGAGCGTTTCAATCGCAACCGCCATATCGCCTTCAATTGTCGGGTTGGAAATTTGGGAGTGCTCAATCGTGAGTTGCGAAAGGTCCGTAAGCGTAGCGGCTTTGATTTCCTCTTCTGTGCCGATAGCAATATCAATATAACGCAACGCAGATCGGACAACAACGCCAAATGCTCTCGGATCATGCCACTGATCTGCCCGAAAATCGAGGTCCAAAAAGACTTGATTACCAACAGATTGTGCCTGCTCTGCAGCATAAAGCGTCGCACTACGACTCGGTTCTTTGCTCAAACCCGTACCGGATATCAACACTGCCCGACTTTCAGCGATTGGCGCAGCGAGAACATCGTCAATAGTGAGTTCAATATCCGCACAGTTATCACGGTAGTAGATCAGAGGGAACCGATCAGGGGGTTCGATACCAAGTACCACGGCACTCGTTCGGTGATCAGGCTTATGCGGAATAAACTCGGTTTCAACGCCTTCATTCCTCAAAAACTTGAGCAGGAACTCGCCAACCGGATCTTCACCGATAGCTGTCAATAGCGCAGCCTGAAGCCCAAGTCGCTGAACACCGACGCTGATGTTGGTCGGACACCCGCCGACGAAGGCACCGAAACTTTTAATATCTGGAAATGCGGCACCGATGTCATTCGCGTAGAGATCTAAAGAACTCCGTCCAATTGTGAGGATGTCGTATGGTTTCATCTTGAATTCGCCGCGTCTTTGAATTTCTGATGCTCCTCGGCAAATTTACGGGTTAAGAGGAAAGCATCATTTCCGCATGCAATGAGTTGAACACCTAAGTCCAACCACTGTTCACCGCTTTCAAAGTCATTAACATAACAACCCAAAGCGATATTGTGCGTCTGTGTAAGTCTGATAATCCGTTTTATAGCGTCTAAAAGTAGCGGATGGTCGAGTTCGCCGGAGATACCCATAGATGTTGAGAGATCATAGGGACCGATGAATATAACGTCTAACTCGCCAGTGATGAGAATGTCGTTCAGGTTTTCGACAGCTTTGACGGTTTCGATTTGCCCGATGGTGAGGATTTCCTGATTCGCGTTGCGTACGTATGCTCGGGTATCAAGTTTTGTGAAATCTCCATAATCGGTGTGTCCGATTCCAAATGCCACACCTCGGTCGCCTTCGGGCGCGTATTTTGTCCACTGTTTTATTTTTTCGATATCTTCGCGAGATTCAACCCGGGGAATCATCACCCCAGTCGCTCCAGCGTCAAGCACCCGAGAAATAAAATGACGTTCAAGGGCAGGCACACGGACAATACAAGGCAGATTTGAGCCACGTGCATTCCGAATTATCCGTCCAACGGCTTCTATGGAAAAGGAACTGTGTTCTAAGTCTGCGATAATAAAATCTGCGCCAGCACTTGCGAGGAGCGTTGCAATCGCGGAGCCGCCAAATTCAAGTACAAAGGTCCCAACGAGTATTTCTCCACGTTTCAAAGATGTTTTCACGTACAACCCCTTCAATTGACAACCGGGATTTCCGAAATTAATTTTTGCGCTTCGTTAACCATTTTTGTTGGTGCCGACATTTTTTCACCGATTGCCAAGATCAACATGTAAAAGTCGTAAGCGGTTTGTAATTCGTTATTAAGGTGAGCACTTTCAGCGGCGTTGAAATAGCAAACAGTTGCCATCCTGTGGCACTCCTCAACGAGCATAGGCATATTCACATAGCCGTGATTGTAGGCGGCAAGGATATAAGATTTTCCTGCTTCTTCCCATGAACGCTGGAGCTCAAATTGCCGTGCAAGGCGCGTGTAGTAGACAGCCCCTCTTTTGGCATTTCTTCTCGCGAGACGCTGTTTCTCGGCAACTGTGTAAGCGAATCGTGCGCGCGTATAACAGTTCGCAACGAGTTCTAATTCATCTTCCTTAACAAAATTGTTCCCCTGTTTTTGATAGAATTTACCCAATTTATTATAATGCGCGAGCCACTGTCGGGTACGGCCCTGTTGTTGAAAAATCTGAATTTGTTGGAAGATACGAAGTGCTTCCTCTTCATGTGGATACTGGATATCACTATGAACTTGGTCGAGTAGGTATTCCGGGGACGCTTCCTCAATTACGAGTCGATAGCTGCCGGATGCCTCGATACGAGGTTGTATCGGCTTTACGCCGGTCGGTTCTTCCGGGTCTAATTTTTGATGCTCAAGCCACGTACGCAGATCAATACTTTCATTGTCCGGCAGTTTCTGAATGAGTGAGACGACCTCCTCCACAGTCGGGTTTGCTGAGAGCGGTACACTTGCTGTATTAAGTGTATGAAACAAATTATCAACAATTTTGCTTAAACCCTGATTATCAATACAGAGGCTGCTTGCCTTGTGAAGCTCAGCAAGTACGCTCGGGTAGTCTCGATTCTCTACATGGCGTACGGCACGTGTATAATGCCTTTCGACTTGCGCTAAGAGTTTTTCGCGTTTGGTATTTTCCTCTTTTTGCCGGCGCTGGAAAAATAGATTTTGATTCATCCGTTCTGCGTCTGCAAGTGACAGACGGAACGTTTTCCGGTAGCGTTCAAGTGCTTCCGCTAATCTTGGGTGGCTTGAATTGACACTCGCATCAATGAGTTCCGAGGCTTGTTTGACGTACTCATCTTGCCGGATGCGATCCAGTTCTTCGTACATCTCGGTAGCACTTTGATGGCGTTCTGAGAGTTGCCGATGGAGTGCTTTTTGTAAAAAGTTGCGGAGCACCTCTGGGCATCTGTCAATTTCTTCTATTTCTCCGGCAGCTTTCTTTTTATCTATCTCTTTATTTTCACCTGAGAACGGGAAACGCCCGGTTACGGCTTGATATAGGATGAGTGCTGTGGAGTAGAGGTCCGCTCGATAGTCATAAGACCCATAGGTTTGTTCGGGTGCCATGTAACGCCGCGTGCCTGCCATGGTTTCAGCGAATTCAGTCGTCTCACCAAAGATACGAGCGATGCTGAAGTCGGCAACTTTTGCCTCTTTCTCAGTCGTGAGCAAGATATTTTGTGGCTTGATGTCCCGGTGCATAATCTTATGAATATGCGCTGCCCGCAGCCCGCGACAAATGTCCAAACCGATGTTGAGTGCATCCGTTAGCACGAGTGCCCCTTCCTGCATCAGCTCGTGAAGACTTTTCCCTTCAACATACTCCATTACGATCCACGCCACGTAGTCGTCCTCGCCGGGTTCAACGGTATGAATGGAGACTATGTTTGGGTGCTTCCAAATTTTTGACATCGCTTGAAATTCGTTTAGCAAAAACTTCATTCTGCTCGCAGGGTAGGCGGTTTTTGCTAAGGCTTTAATGGCAACAATTCGGTTTGTCATCTCTTCGCGGGCGCGAAAAACTGAGGAGAAGCCTCCCGAATTGAGAAATTCAAGCAATCTATATTTACCTAAGATTAATTGATCAATCTGCATAGCGGTATCTTACAAGCGAACAGTCTACAATCTTTGGTAACAAGAGTAACAAACTTAATACGAATTGTCAACACAAAAACGCATTTTCAGTGGGTTTAAGCCGAATTTATACCTGAACGGGCGCGTTGCACCTCCTTGACAAGCTTCTCAGCTCTTTCTGTGAGTAGTGCAAATTCTCGGGTTTCAATCAATTGATTATTCACCAGTGCACTCCCAACGCCCAAAGCAGTAGCACCAGCAGTAATAAATTCAGCGGCGTTTTCAGCGTTGATACCGCCCGTTGGAACAAGCGGGATCTGCGGGAGCGGTGCCCTGACATCTTTTATATAGGCGGCACCGACACCACTCGATGGAAATACCTTGACATAATCCGCCCCCGTTTCCCACGCCATCAAAATTTCTGTTGGCGTAAAGGCACCCGGGATAACGACTTTGCCATAGCGGTTACAGATCTCAATGACATCTGGTTTTGTAACCGGGCTGACGATGAATTCCGCGCCTGCAAGCATCACAGCGCGGGCTGTCTCTGCATCTAACACCGACCCGGCACCAACCAGAACGGCATCACCATACGCTGATGAAACGTCGCTAATGACTTGTAACGCATTCGGGGTCGTCATCGTGACTTCAATCACGTTAACACCACCTGCATGAATTGCTGCCGCCGTCTCAATCAATTCACTTGCGCTGTTGGCGCGAATAATAGCGACAATCCCACATGTTTCGATCCGTTGCATCTGTTCTAATTTCGTCATAGACTTCCTAATCAGCACCTTCAGATGAAGTCTTCACTGAGGTGCTTGAGGCTAAAGGCACATAGTTTGCAAATAGTGCCTTAAAAGTGGTGATATTTTTGTTGCGATTTGTCTGTTAATATGTTATAATTATAAAGAACGAGGCGAAGAGATTACAGATCATCGCTAATCCAGTATCATTAATAGCGATTCTCGGTTCGTAAGCGTACCAAAAATTGCTTTCAAAAAAAGAATGGAAGTTGTTCCACTACTCCCCTATCTAATTGGCTTGCCAAGTTTACTTGTCCTCTCCGGCTTTTTCTCCGGCTCCGAGACGGCTTTATGCGCACTTACCCAAGTCCAAATTGAGCGGATTCGTGTTGAAAAGGGCAGCGCGTCTGCAATCATCAATTTCGTTGACAATCCGCGCAAACTGTTTATTACCGTTCTACTCGGTAATAACCTTGTCAACGTTGCGTTCGCAATTCTCATGCTCTCGTTTATCGGGCGAGTGCTTCCCGAACACCCCGAATCCATCCGTTTTGTTATAGCCTTAGTCCTCAATGTTTTCCTCATGCTCATTTTTGGCGAAATGACACCAAAGACGCATGCTATTAAACATGCGGAGTCCTTCGCGAAAATAACGGCACCGCTGTTGTGGGTATTTTCTGTTATCATCTCGCCACTACGCGGATTGCTACGCAGAATCATCGATATCCTCGTCCCTATATTTGGTGGACACCTACCGCCTACCGAACACCTCACCGCAACGGACTTTATAGAAATTCTCAATACTTACCACGAAGAAGCACTCCCATCTGATGAACGCGAAATTGTCAGTAATATCCTTCAATTGCGTGACATTGAGGCAAGAGAGATTATGGTACCGCGAACCGAAGTCGTTGCAGTCCCAACATCAAACACGATTCGAGCAACTTTAAAACAAGCAAAAGATTCTGGGTTCTCACGGATTCCGGTTTATCTGGAGCAGATTGATAATATCTGTGGTATCTTCTATGTCAAAGATCTCGCGTTGTGGCGACACGCGGATGTGAATTCGCTCACGATTGATGCCTTCCTGAAAAAACGGGACCGGATTGCTGAAGATTCGTCCAGTACTTCCCTGATTCGAGAACCCATCTTCGTTCTTGAGACCCGTAAAATCGGGATGTTGCTACTACAACTCACACGTGAAAAAACCAAAATGGCGATTCTCCGAGATGAGTATGGCGGTGTTTCAGGAATTGTTACGACCGAAGACATCCTTGAGCAAGTCGTCGGGGATATTGTTGACGAACATGATAGAAATGACGCACCGCCTGATTTCGTCAAACACTCTGAAGCACCGTTATTACTTGAAACTTCCGGACGTATGAGTATCCGGAAACTCAACCAGCAATTTGAACTAAAACTCAGCGAAGATGATGTTGACACTATTGGTGGCTATGTTCTTAGACTTTTCGGACGAATTCCGTCCGTTGGTGAATCCTATACAGATGAAAACGGCATTGAATTTGAAATTACCGCTACAGAAGGAAATGTTATCACAAGTCTGTTCATCAAAGTACCGGTTCCCGATGAAACTGAAACAGAAACTTAGCAACAGATACCAAATACAAGACTATTGAGAATTTTTTTATTATCCCTCATTTTAATCGGTGCAAGCGGCACTGGGCAGATTATTGTACTAATTTCACTTGCCTTTGCGGTGCTTGTCTGCCTTGTACTTTCAGCCTTCTACTCCGGTTCGGAAACAGCACTCGTATCCGTCAATAAAATTCGGATTAACCAACTTGTTGAATCTAAGGATGCCAGAGCGGAAATTATCCACCGCTTGGTTGAATCTCCTGATAGAATGCTCGCGCTTACTTTAGCCGGGACAAATCTTGCGAACGTTCTGATTTCACAATTCGGCGACCGATTGACTGCGAGAGTCTTCCCTGAAGCAGAAAATCTACAAGAACCGATCGCTATCATTTGGGTAACCACGCTGCTCCTCATTTTCGGTGAAATTTTGCCGAAAACAATCTTTCGTGTTAAGGCAGATAGCCTCGCGCTCCGTTATGCCTATCCGTTACGGATCTCTGCATTGGTGTTAGCCCCCCTAATTTACCTCGTACAAACCTTGACAAAACTCATTGTCAAGATTGTAGACAGAGGTGCGAACACACCCAGCCCTGATGCTCAACGTGAAGAGTTACGGCTCCTCGCCACTATGGGTGAACGCTCAGGCAACCTGCTTACAGACCAGCGACGGATGATTCACAGTTTCCTCAACTTACAAGATCGAACCGTTGCACAAGTCATGGTCCCACTTGTCGATATCGTCGCAATTGAAAAAAATACCAACCGCGAAGACTTTTTGCGAATCGCCGCGGACGCTGGATTTTCAAGAATCCCCGTCTATGAAGAACAGATTTATAACATCGTCGGGATAGTCAATCTCTTAGACGTTATTTATGATGACGTTGAATCAGAAACCAATTCAGATTCATACGAAAAGATGGATACCCCGCCGGCGACAATCGAACCGTTCATTCGGACAGACTTGCATTTTGTGCCTGAATCGAAAAATATTAATGCACTCCTCAAAGAGATTCAAAATACCCGGCACACGATGGTATTCGCAGTCGATGAATATGGCGGCACCGTCGGACTCGTTACCGTCGAAGACTTGGTTGAAGAAATCGTTGGCGAATTCGCCGATGAACGTGATGGACCCGACCTTATCCGTTTAATTGCACCCCACATCCTTGAATGTGACGCAAGAGCCGAAGTCGACCTGCTTGAAGAACACTACGGACTCCCAATTCCTGAAGGTCACTATGAGACTGTAGCTGGCTACATCCTCGACCGGACCGGGACGATTCCTGAAACCGGCACTGAACTTAATTTAGCCGATGCCATTATCACGGTCACGGATGCCGACGCACGTGCTATCCGTAAAGTTCGTATCCGGCGAAGACTCGGACGTTTCACGTCTTGATTACACTTGTGGCATAACAACCCATCCCTATACACACCGATAACATAAACGCTATTAGAGAATTCCGAGTGGCGGCATGACGACGATCTCTTCCGTTACCATGCCAAGTGGCTGCTGGCAGACAGAAACAACCGTCCCTGCTACATGTTCAGGTTTAAGCATCTGTTCAAAATCTGGGGGTTCTGGAACGTCATCCCAAAACGGGGTATGCACTGAACCCGGTAGCACCGCGGTAACGCGGATATTCTGCTGACGGACTTCGGCGGCTAAAACTTTCGTCAGGGCTAACGCGCCCGCCTTCGCTGCGCAATAAGCCGCTGAGGCTTCAAACGGAACCTTCGCAGCGATCGAAAGCACGTTAATAATCTGTCCACTGCCCTGGGCTAACATAGACGGAAGCATGTACTTCGCGCAGAGATAAACCGCCTTCAAATTGGAATCAAGCACCGCATCCCAGTCGTCAAGTGCGAAGTCGACGACCGGTCCGAAATAACCGATCCCGGCGTTGTTGACCAGAATATCCACGCGTTGATATGTGTCAAGTGTCTGTTCAACTAATCGCTGCACGGCAGCTACGTCAGTGACATCCGTCGGAACAGCCAGTGCTTCAGCACCGTTTTCCTTGAGATCGGAGGCGACCTGTTCGAGTGTCTCACGTGTTCGGGCGGCGAGCACAACCTTCGCGCCCGCCGCTGCGAAAGCGGATGCAATCGCTTTACCAATCCCCTTTGACGCGCCGGTAATCACGGCGACCTTTCCGTCAAGTTTCGTTATCTCTTGTGCATTCGGATGGCTCGAAGAAACCATGCTCACCTCTACGCTCTACGACGTGTTTGAATTAGTCTATAACGACAAAAAAGTTAGGACTTGCGCAAACCTACTCCAGTTGCCAGCGCGGTCGGAAACCTTGCCGTTTGTCAAAGGCACCAGTAGGAGGATAGGGTGCGTAAGTCCTGAGAAAACATGTATTAGGATATTTGGACGCACCTCAAAAACTCTGCACGCGTTGAACTATCCTCGCGGAACGCCCCGCGCATGACATTTGTTGTCATTCTTGGTGCCTGCTTTTCCACACCCCGTGCCATCATACACAAGTGTTGTCCCTCCATCACAACCGCAACACCGCGCGGGTCAAGCGCAGTTTCGAGTGCCTCGGCGATCTCACGTGTGAGACGTTCTTGGACTTGCAACCGCCGGGAAAACATATCAACGAGGCGTGGGATCTTACTCAGACCGATAATTCGGTTCCTCGGGAGATACCCGACATGGCATTTGCCCCAAAAAGGGAGGATATGATGTTCACAGAGACTGTAAAATTCAATCTCCTTCACAATCACCATTTCGTCGTAATCTTCGTCAAAGATAGCTCCATTCAGAATATCATCAATGTTTTGGTGGTAGCCACTTGTCAAAAACTCCATCGCTTTCGCGGCACGGAGCGGCGTTCTCACCAAGCCTTGACGACTTGGGTCTTCACCTAAATTTTCAAGAACTTTGGTGAAGAGATCCTCTAATTCAGGGGTCGGAGGTTCTTTTTTAGGCTTCATTGTGTTAATAATGTGTCTCCATTGCGCTGTCTTGCCACGCTTCTCGGATAAAATAGATTACGCGCCGTAGTAATCAAAGTGATTTTTCGGCGTTTCTCTTAAGCGAAGGCGATGTAAAGTTATCGGACGTAAATTTGGCGCCAGCACATCCCATAGTACTTTGACGAAATTCTCCGAGGTCGGGTTAAGCGTCTCAAATTCAGGCGCATCCACATTGAGATGCTTATAATCAAAGCGCGCATAGACCTGTTTTTGAACGACTTCATCAAGAAAATCCAGACCCACAACCAATCCGGTTCTCTCATCCACGTCACCTTTCACGGTAACCTCAAGGACATAGTTATGCCCATGTCCAGCGGGGTTATTGCACTTCCCGAAGATGTCTCGATTTTCCTCGGCACTGAGCGCGTGGCTATGTAAACGGTGGGCTGCGCTAAACTCGTAAACCTTGGTCAGATAAACCATCGGTCCGTCCCCATAATAGTCAGCAAAATTGGATGCGCTTTCGTAGAGTCGTACCCTGTACAGCATTCCAACGGGCAGCGAAGGCACGAGTCGTTGCCAAATCTCCATCGTGATGTTTTCACACGTCGGTTGTAGGTGCGGGTTTTTAGCAAAAACCGGATGCTGGCGGTTCAGATGCTTGTGATCGTAATTGGTAAGCACTTCCGCCTTCAACAAGGCATCCAACGTTACCAAATTGATAACCATGCCGTCATCGGCAT